>JAQGPI010000042.1 GCA_028293175.1 Verrucomicrobiaceae bacterium
GAAACCAGAATGAGGAATGACGAATCAATACGGAAGCCTAAAACGTGACGCGATCATCGGAGACTAATTCGTCATTCCTCATTCTGGTTTCGTCATTCCTTCATCTCACCATCCAGATGGCAGCGAGGAAGGTGAGCACGAACAAAGTCCATTCAAAGGGCTTCTGCGGGATGCGCTTGATGATTTGCCAGCCGAGCAGGATGCCGGCGATCACGGCGGGCAGCAGGATGAAATTGGTGACCAGCGAGCGCTCG
Organism: Verrucomicrobiaceae bacterium; assembly: GCA_028293175.1. Taxonomy (GTDB): domain Bacteria; phylum Verrucomicrobiota; class Verrucomicrobiia; order Verrucomicrobiales; family Verrucomicrobiaceae; genus CAINXC01. The sequence continues at coordinate 255 of JAQGPI010000042.1, forward strand.
TTGATCAGGCCCAGCTTGCTGCTGAAAGGCACCTTGAAGAGGTTCACGAACAGGAAGTAGCGACTGAACACGCCGAGCAGTTCCTTCTTCTCCAGTCGTTGTGAAAGGAGGTAAACGGTCATCACCGGGCCGGCAGCGTTGGCCAGCATGGTCACCGTTCCGGCGGTGAAGCCCATGAACCAGGCGAAGACCTTGTGCTCGGTGAGCCTGATGAAGGTGTCCTTCTTCACGTCCAGCAACAGCTTGAAGAGAAGCAGGCCCACGATCAGCCAGCCGATGGTCAGACGTGCGGCGTGGTTGTCGATCCGGTCCAGCAGCAGCCAGCCGATCACCACGCCGATCATGGCAGGCGGGGCGATGCGCCAGACGGCGCTCCAGGAGCCGCCCTTGCGGTTGATCACGAAGCCCATCACGTCCGCCACGATCAGCAGCGGCAGCACCAGCCCCACGCTCTCTTTGGCGCCGAAGGCCTGCGCCATTAGCACCACTGTGAGCGTGGCTGTGCCTGCGAGGCCGGACTTTGAAAGGCCGATGCACAGGGCCCCGACGAATGCCAGCAGCAGGGAGGCGGCATCGCCTTGAAACATCGAGTGCTCGCCTAACCATGCAATCCAGGTGGAATCCAACGACATATCTATCGACATGAGAGCCGGGAAGTAGGCCCACGTTGCCGCCCTGGCAAGGTGTCTTCTTTGGCATCGCAGGCCCAAAATGAAACTCTTGGCATGGAATCAGCGGCTTCATGCCTAATCGCTTGATTTCTTAATCAGCCGCCGGAAAGTCGTCGCCCATCTTCCTCATGCGATGAAGTTCGCTATCTTCGGTGACATCCATGGCAACCTCGAAGGCCTTCAGGCAGTGCTTCGTCACGCCCAGGAGCAAGGCTGTGGCAATTACGTCTGTCTTGGCGACATTGTAGGCTACGGAGCTAACCCAGCCGAGTGCCTGGAAACGGTGCGTGCGTTGGGCTGCCCAGTGGTGCGCGGCAATCATGACGAGGGTGCAGCCAACGAGTCCTTATTGGAAGATTTGAATCCGCTCGCCCAAGCCGCGCTGCTTTGGACTCGGTCCCAGCTCACCCGCGAACAGCGCCAGTGGCTGTGCGATCTCAAGTTGGTGCGCCAAGTGCGCGACTTTACCATTGTCCATGCCACGCTAGACTCGCCCAATGCCTGGGCCTATGTAACCAATCGGTTCGATGCGATGGCGAGCTTCAGTTATCAGTTCACCCAGCTTTGCTTTTACGGGCATACGCATGCCCCGCGTATCTTTGAAAAGGAAGACGCCGTGCGCGGTGCGCGCGGGCTGGATGCGACCCTCGTCAAGGGAGTGAAGTACTTCGTTAATGTAGGCAGCGTGGGGCAGCCTCGCGATGGTGACTGGCGCTCTTCCTACGCTATCTATGATGTGGACAAGCAGCACGTGGCTATTCACCGTCTGGAGTACGATATCGAGACTGCTCAGCAAAAGATTTTGGATGCCGGTCTGCCTCCTCTCCTGGCCGAACGTCTAGCACTTGGCCGATAGTCCTAGGCTGCGCGAGAACGCCCTCAAATTCTGCCACAGTCCGCTGGCGCAGCTCCTGCTTTGCCTCCTAAAAGCCAGGCTTTCACCCATGTCATTGCCCCTCCTCTCAGACTTTCAATCGCTGCTTGTCGTCAAACCTAGTTCGCTGGGGGACATCGTGCACACCCTGCCCGCCGTTCACGCGATCAAGACCGCGCATCCTCACCTGAAGATCCGGTGGATCGCCAAGCCTGAGTGGCTGCCCCTGATCGAGAATGCACCCTGCGTGGATGAAGCCATCGCTTTTCCGCAGAAGGACTTCCGTGGTCTAGGAGGTCTCGCCAAAGCTGCGCTGTGGGCTGCGCAATGGAACAAGATGCCGCGCGAAGAACCCGAACTCGTGGTCGATTTCCAGGGCCTCCTCCGCAGCGGCCTCCTCTGCCTTACTAGCGGTTCATCGCCGGTGATTGGCCTGTCGGATGCGCGTGAAGGTGCGGGGCGGTTCTATGATCACGTCGTGCCTGTAGATGCTGGAGCCCATGCGGTGGACCGCTACCTCGCCGTCCCACAAGCCTTTGGCATTCCAGCCACTGATGCCGTCTTCACCTTGCCCGCCGGAGAGGCCGTCGAAGTACCCGCTCGCTTCGTGTTGGTGCATCCGTTCTCCCGCGGTTCGGGTAAGTCGATGGGCGCTCATGAATTGCAAGTGCTGTGCGATTGCCTTACCGTTCCTGTCATCATGGTGGGTGTGAACTCTGGCCCGGTCACGGTCACCGGCAAGCACGTCACCAACCTCACCAACCAGACTTCCCTTCATCAACTAATCTGGCTCATGCGCCAGGCCGCGATGGTCATCAGCGTGGACAGCGGCCCCATGCACATAGCTGCGGCTGTGAACGATGCCACCTTGGGCCTGCACACGTGGAGCGATCCGCGCAAAGTCGGCCCCTACAATCCGAAGGCACTGGTATGGAAGGCGGGGCGCATCGCCTCACGCACCGACTTCTCTCCCGAAGAGTGCGTGACCGATGCACGGATCACTGAAGGCGATGCCCGCCGGATCGCCAATTTCGTGCTGCAAAAGCTCGGTTAAGGACTACGCCTTCGCGGCCGTGAAGTCTTTGTCCACTTGGCTCCAGTTCACCACGTTCCACCACGCGGTGATGTAGTCAGGGCGCTTGTTGCGGTACTTCAGATAGTAGGCGTGCTCCCACACATCAAGGCCCAAAATGGGAGCGCCCAGTTCTGCATCTGGCACCACGCCTTTCATCAGCGGATTGTCCTGGTTTGCTGTGGAAGTCACCGCAAGTTTGCCATCCGGTTTCACGATCAACCAAGCCCAGCCTGAGCCGAAGCGCTTAGTGGCAGCATCACCAAACAGCTTCTTGAAGTCATCGAAGCCTCCGAAATTGGTCTGAATCGCCTCCACCAGCTTGCCTTTGGGACCATTCGGCGTGGTATTGGCCGGGGCCATCCACTTCCAGAACCACGTGTGATTCACATGCCCGCCGCCATTGTTGCGAATAGCCGTCTGCACATCCTTGGGCAGCGCATTGATGTCCTTGATCAGCGTCACCGCGTCCTTGTCCGTCAGCTTCGCGGTCTTCAGGGCATCAGACAGCTTCGCGATGTAGGCGGCGTGATGCTTGTCATGATGAATGGTCATGGTTTCCGCATCAATATGCGGTTCCAGGGCTGCCGGTGCGTAGGCAAGTGCAGGCAGTGCAATGTCTGCAAAAGCCCGATGAGGAGCTGCCAAGCCGCCCAGAAGGGCTGTGCCAGTGGTGGTGATGAAGTGCCGGCGTTTCATGAGGAGAGGTGGTGATGGAGGTTCTAGGAACGGGTCAGTCAGTTCTGATTACGGGATTGCCCCCGAATGTGCGTGTACCCATTTCAGTCGCGGCTCTTCATTAGTCCCATGATTCCCAGGACCGAAAGGCCCACGCCCACCAGACCGAACACCACCAGCGGAATGCTGAGCTGCCCCGCCGATGCGACGTTCATGCCGAGTACTTGGATCTGCTCCCCGGGGTGCACAGGATGGTTTACCTTCTGATAGGTGGACCACGTCAGGACCAGAAGACCCAGACCACAAACGATGCGCAGAAGTGAAGAGATGGAAGAGTTCATAAGAGCTATCCCGCCCAGGATGCTAAATCTCAGGCAGTTTTCCAAGCTCTATCTTCCGGCGCCCGCTTACAGCTTGGTATAGCCCACGCTCTCGCAGGGCATGTCCCAGAGCTTCTTCAGCTCGGCGTCGAGCTTGGTAATGCTGAAAGATACACCCGCCATTTCTTGGCAGGTCACAATGCTGTCCACGATGGTGTGATGCACCTTGATACCCTTGGCATCAAGGATGGGGCGGGCGGCCCTCAGCAGAATTAAGAGCTCCATCATGTGAGTGGAACCCAGGCTGTTGACAAAGAACACGATCTCATCGCCCGCGACCAGCCCGAGGTCATCGGCAAACAGCAGATCCAGGATCTTCGCCGCCAGCTCATTTGCCGTGCACATCGGGATCAGGCCCACGCCTTTCTCACCGTGAATGCCCATACCCAGACCGATCACATCATCCGCGAGTTCAAACGTCGGTTCGCCAGTTGCAGGGATCGAGCCCGGCTTGGTCGAGACACCCACCGTGCGCGTGTTGTCACAGGCCTTCTGTGCTATACGCGCCAGCTCATCCAGCGTATCTACCGTCGCTGCCGCCGCACCGGCAAGCTTCACCACAGGCACCAGACCCGCTACCCCGCGGCGCTTGTGCTTTTCGCTCGGTGGTGCCGAGCACACATCATCAGCGATGATCACCGTCTTGACTTCGATGCCCTCTTCCACCGCCAGTTCGCCGCCAATGTCGAAGTTCATCACATCGCCCGCGTAGTTGCCATATAGGAAGAGCACGCCCTTGCCACGGCTCACGGCCTGCGCCGCTTCCAGCACGATGTCCGGCGGCGGCGCCGCAAAGATCTCACCCACGGCCGCACCATCCGCCATGCCCTTGCCCACCAGCCCGTGATAAATCGGCTCATGACCCGCACCACCGCCGATCAGCAAGGCCGGGGCATCAGGCCGCAGGTCGTTCATCACGATCGAACGCTTGCCCACGCGGCTTGCCTTGCCGTCATAGGCGAACACCAGCCCTTCGAACAGCTCGTCGGCACAGTCATTGGGATCGTTGATGATCTTCTTCGCTGAATTCTTATAGGGGACGCTCATGAGGAGGGGGTGCTGTGATGAAGTTGGGAAAGGACGAAATCGACGCCAAAAGGACGGTCGGGGCGCAAGTTTTAGCGGGCTCGCGGTGGGAAGTCAAAGACGGAACACAGTGCGTATTTTTGGTTTGATCCAGTCGGATTGAGTCGGATTTCTCCGCTGAGGGAAGCACAAAACGAAAGATCACCGGCAGCGGAATCATGAGCGGACACTACAATACACCCCGCCTGACTCGGCCTCAAATTACTTCCCCTCCGGTCTGAACGGGGGCCAGAACTTGCGCGCGCCAAACTCCAGGTACTGGTCATCCGCCGCCTTCACAAACAGCCGCTCCGGGCTGCCCGGCTTCTTTTTTGTATCCGCATACACAAACACTTTGCCCGTCGCATCGCGCCCCACCTTGGTCATCCGCGCGTCGCTGCGCTTCACCGGTTTCACCATCCGCCGATAAAGCCCCGCCCTATGACCGGGCACCTTCAGCACCGGTGCGTACAGATCATTGGCGGAAAACGGCTGGTAATAGTCTTTATCCCCCAGGGCCGTCGGATATTCCGTCCAATCATAGTCCGCCCGGTTCACATGCACCCGCCAGGCGAAAATCAGCACTCCCGTCATGAGACCAGCCCAGAGGACGAGCAAACGCCCAGGAGTGCTACGATGAAGATTGGCCGACATGCCGCGAAAGTGCTATGAAGAAGGACCGATGCAAGGCCTGTAAAGGTGACGCTTTTTTTGTTGACTGTTATTCACAGCCCCCTAGTGTCGCGCTCCCCTGTCGGGGTGCATTGCGGCGACGTTCCGTGCTGCCCTCGCTCTCAGCAACGTTAGACAATGAATACATTCTCCGCAAAGGCCGAACAAGTTGACCGCAAATGGTGGATCATCGACGCCAAGGACCAGATCCTTGGTGAAGTCGCTGTGACCGCCGCCAATGTTCTTCGTGGCAAGAACAAGCCCATCTTCACCCCCCACGTTGACACTGGTGATTATGTCGTGGTCATCAACGCCGCCGAAGTTCGCCTGACCGGCAAAAAAGAAACCAAGAAGGTTTACACCCGCGTTTCCGGCTACGTGGGCAGCAAGAAGGTCGAAACCGTTGAGAAGGTGCGCGAGCGCCATCCTGAACTCCTCGTCGAGCGCGCTGTGAAGGGCATGGTCCCGCACAACAGCCTCGGCCGCACCGTCCTCAAGAAGCTGAAGGTGTACGCGGACGACCAGCATCCTCATCAGGGCCAAGCCCCGACGCCCCTGGCTATCGCCTAATCCTGGCCGACCCCCTTTTCGACATCCCACATGAGCACCACTCTGCAAAAACCGACAACCGGCCGCCGCAAGACCTCCGTCGCCCGCGTTTTCCTGCGCCCCGGCGCTGGCACCATCACGATCAACGGTCGTGATTTCGAAGAATACTTCCCTACCCTGACTCTGCAGAATCAGATGATCGCCCCTCTCTCGATCACCAACACCCGTCAGGCTTTTGACGTGAAGGTGCTCGCTCATGGCGGTGGTGTCACCGGCCAGATGGGTGCCGTCCGCATGGGCCTTGCCCGCGCGCTGATCACCGCGAATCCTGAGCTCCGCCCCGTCTTGAAGAAGGCCGGCTTCCTCACCCGCGATTCCCGCATGAAGGAACGTCTCAAGCCCGGCCGCCCAGGTGCCCGCAAGCGCTTCCAGTTCTCCAAGCGTTAATCAGCGACTACAGAGTTTTCGAAAAGGCGAAGGGTTTCCCCTTCGCCTTTTTGTTTTGTGCAGACGAGTGTCGGCGTTGTTCTGCGGGACAGCCTGCCTGCTAACTTGTGGTCCCACATTTCATTTGAACCCTTTGACTCAGCATTCACCCCAGCCAGCGATTTTGGATTTGATGTACCAGACTTAAATGTAAGTATCCGGTTCATGTATTTCATGTTGGCCTCCGACTTCGGCACAGGTTTTGTGGTCGAATTGGTTTTGGCCATCTATAGTACAGAACTGGGTCTCAGTGTTATAGCCTGTCTGTTTGCTCTCCGTTTTTGTTTTCAGGACAAAAAAGCGAAGGCAATTTTTACCTGCATGGCTCTAGTTGCGTCCGCAGTCTGGCTTTTTGCATCCATTCATTATTCGCGTAAGTTTGAATTGATTGAGAAAAGTGAGGGTCAATACAAGGTTCCACTTTAGAAGGAAGCTCCCCTTGTGGGCAGTACCACATTCGTGGGAAGTTCATGGGCAGGGCACACCTCTATGGAACAACGATCAACGCTGCCTTGAACCACGGCGTGGTTCTCCATGGATAGCCCGGGGTCAAACGACCTCGGGTACCGTTAACAGGTCTTTAGCCCTAGAGGGGCTGGCCCATGCGTACCCAGCTTGGCAACGCTCCCCGCGCATTGGCCAACCACGCTGTGGTTGGGGAGCTTGCCGTTGCATTACCCGGGATCGCAAGGACCCGGGGCTACTCATGGAGAACCGCTCCGCGGTTCAAGACAATAGGCATCTCCTACGGTGGCTGCGATCAAAGCGCGGCACCTGCGCCAGGTTGGACTGTTTACCCATAAACCCAGACTTTTATGCTTGGCGAATCCACCGCCGTCCCGGTAGAATCAGACCATGGCTCAAGCAGAATGGTACATCCTCAAGGCGGCTGAACAGGCAGTGCGTGGTCCCCTTTCCATGGATCAACTTCTTTCATGGGCTGCCGAGGCCAAGATTGGGCCTCTCGACAAGATCTCGAATGACAACTGCGAGAACTGGGTGCGGGCGCCCATGGTGCCCGAGTTGCAGATGGACTGGCTGATCGACATGCCCAACAACCGGCTCTACGGCCCTACGAGCATCAGCACGATCCAGGAACTTCTGGCGATGGGCGATATCGATGAGCATGTAACGGTGATCAACTGCCTGGACGGCAGCAGCGGCCGCCTGCATGAGCAGCCCTTCTACAGTGCCAGTCCTCAACACATTCGCAGTGCTGAAACCGTGCTTCACGGCACCCAAATGCCCGGCGATCCTCTTGCCGCCGAGGCCGGTTCCATTCTCCGCCAGCGCGTGCAGTGGCTGGAAAAGCAGGTGATGGAATTGCAGCGCGATCTGGGCCTTGCCGAGGAATACAACGCCTCGCTCAAGCACCAGTTCATTGAGGCCACCGGGCGCACGCCGCAGTAGAGCCAAGTCGGGCGAGTAGCCCAGTTGCGCCGCAACTGCAGGCCTATGCTTGGCCACAAAGCGAATCAACTCTCAATCCCATTCCCAGTTGCGGCGCAACTGGGCTACTCTTTCGAATACCCGTCAACTTTGACGGAATGAGCTACAGGCTATCATCCTCTCAATGACCGGAGTTCACGCCCCACTCGCCATCACGGACTGGACCCAGCGGGCCGCTGATCACGCGGCCAGGGTAGGCCCATGGGCGGATGCGTTTGTGGATCGCCGCAGCCGGGGCACGAAGCACCCGGTGCATGACTTCCTCTTCACCTATTACAGCTTTGCTCCCGGCAAGCTGAAGCAATGGATGCCGCCGGTGGGTGAACGTCTGGAAATCGACGATGCAAGCCTTGCCTCTCATCCCTGGCTGCCGGGGCGTTGGGGCAAGACTGAGGGCGGTGTGTTATACCTTGATGCAAGCCTGCTCGATCACCGCACCCGCGACCTCGCCAAGTTTGTCGGCGAACTCTGCGAACGCATCGCGGGTCGCGCGCCCCGCCTGCGCTGTTTCGGCCTGCATGAGTGGGCCATGGTTTACCGGCAGACGCCCGAGGAAGTGCGCCACAACGCCCACGCCCTGCGCATGGCTCCCGATGACCTCGCCGCCTTCATCGAAAGCCAGAGCATCAACTGCTCGCACTACGACGCCTATCGCTTCTTCACGCCCGGCGCGCGTCCGCTCAACAGCCTTAATCCGCAGCTAGAAACTCGGCTAGACATGGAACAGGGTGCCTGCCTGCACGCGAACATGGACCTATACAAATGGGCCAGTAAGCTCTGGCCCTGGGTCGGTTCCGACCTCGTCGCCGAAACCTTCCTCTTAGCTCTCGAAGGTCGCGACCTCGACATGCGCGCCAGCCCCTACGATCTTGCCGCCATGGGCTATGAACCCGTGCGCATCGAAACCGAAGAAGGCCGCAAGCAGTACCAACTGGAACAACAGCGCCTCGCCGAACGCAGCGTGCCGGTGCGGCTGAGCTTGCGCGAAGCGTGTACGCGGATTGTGGCGGCTGAATAGAGGCAGCCATTATGAGGAGCCTACGGCTCCCCTCAAAAAAAAGCTGGTGGTATCAACCCACCGCTTCCTTCGTCTTGCTAATGAGCCGCAAGCCCTCCACACGCATGGTCTTGTCCACGGCCTTGCACATATCATAAATCGTCAGGGCGGCAATGCTGGCGGCTGTGAGCGCCTCCATCTCCACGCCGGTCTGTGAGATCGTGGTGGCCGAAGTGGTGATGGTGATGCCATCGCTCTTCAGCGAGAAGTCCACGCTCACTTTGCTCAAGGGCAGAGTGTGACACAGCGGAATCAACAGAGCCGTCTGCTTCGCTGCCTGAATGCCCGCAATACGTGCCACGGCCAGGACATCGCCCTTCTTGATCTGGTTATCCTGAATCAGGATCAGCGTGTTGTGATCCAGGATGATGCGCGCCTCCGCCACTGCCACGCGTTTGGACAGGGGCTTCTCAGAGACATCTACCATGCTGGCTTCGCCTCGGTCGTTGGTGTGGGTGAGGTGCATAAAAGACAGAAGACTGGAAGACAACAGACAGAAGACCTGACTCTCTCAAGATGCCACTACCTTTCAGTTCTTTTGCCTTCTGTCTTGCAGTCTTTTGTCTTTTAGTGCGCTACCAGCCAGTTCTCGCCCACGCCTACTTCCACTACAATCGGCACTCGTAGCGGCAGGGCGTTGCGCATGCCTTCGATGACCAGCTTGCGCACGGCGTCCACTTCATCGGGCGGTACTTCGAAGAGGAGTTCATCGTGTACCTGGAGCAGCATCCGCGCCTTGTATTTGCCAGCACGCAGGGCGGCATCCACGCGCACCATGGCTAGCTTGATCATGTCCGCTGAGGAACCCTGGATGGGCATGTTCATCGCGATGCGCTCGGCACCGCCGCGCACGGTGGCATTGGCGCTGTTGATGTCGCGCAGGTAGCGACGACGACCGGTGAGCGTTTCGACGTAGCCCTTGCGCTTGGCCTCCAGCACCGTGCGGTCGAGGTAATTCTTCACGCCAGGGAACTGCGTGAAGTAGCTCTCGATGATCTTTGCCGCTTCGGTACGCGGGATACCGAGACGCTGGCTCAAGCCAAAGGCACTGATGCCATAGATGATGCCGAAGTTTACCATCTTGGCGGTGCGGCGCATCTCCGGCAGTACGCCGTCGAGCGGCACACCGTACACCTTGGCAGCGGTGGCCTGATGAATGTCGAGGCCTTGCACGAAGGCTTCCAGCATGGCGGTGTCTTCCGCAATGGCGGCCATCACGCGCAGTTCGATCTGGGAGTAGTCCGCGCTCATGATCACCCACCCAGGCTCGCCAGGGATGAAGGCCTTGCGGATCTCCTTGCCCTGCTCGCTGCGGATGGGGATGTTTTGCAGGTTGGGATTGTTCGAAGCGATACGACCCGTGGCGGTCATCAACTGATGCAGCGTGGTGTGCACGCGGCCGCTGAATGGCGACACAGCGGCAGGAAGTGCATCGACATAGGTGCTCTTCAGTTTTGTTACCTCGCGATAGTTGAGGATGTCCTCAATGATGGGGTGCGTGCCTTGCAGGGATTGAAGGATCGGCTCATTGGTCTGGTACTGGCCGGTGGCGGTTTTCTTTGGCTTCTCCGAAAGCTTGAGCCGCTCGAACAGTACCTCGCCAAGCTGCTTGGGACTGCCGATGTTGAAGGGCGTTTCCACATAGCCGTGGATTTTCTTTTGCAACATATCGGCCTGCTTCTCCAACTGCACGCCGAACTCGCGCAGGGCCTGCACGTCGATCTTCACGCCCCAATGCTCCATGCGCACGAGCACGGGAAGCAACGGCGATTCGATGTGGTAGAAGACATCGCCCTGGCCTTTCGGCTCAAGTTGCGGACGGAAGATCTCAGCGAGCTGCCAAGTCACATCAGCGTCCTCGGCGGCATACTCCTTGAGCTTTTCCACATCCACATCGCCCATGTTGCTGGGAAGGGCGGATTCGCCAAAGAGATCCGTGGGGGCCGGTTTGTCGCCAATAAGCGAGCTGATTGGCACTGGCGTATAAGCCAGGTATTGCTCGCTCAAGTAGTCCATGCCATGACGCTGCTCGGGCTCCAGCAAGGAATGCGCGAGCATGGAATCAAAGAACGGGCCGCTCACCTCCATGTCTAGGACGAGCAACACGGCGAGATCGTATTTCAAGTTGTGCCCCACCTTCTCGATGCCGCTGGCGAACAGCGCACGGAATTCCTCCAGCACCGCCGCCGCTTCACTGTGCTCGCGAGGAAACAGCACAAACACGCCGTCATGCGGTGCGGTGGAAAACGCTATGCCAACGATGGCCGCATCGCGCGGATCAAGAGAAGTCGTTTCCAGATCGAAGCAGAAACGATCCTGCTTTGCGAGCCCCTCAATGAGCGCCGCGCGCTCTGCCTCAGTGCGTACTAACGCGTAACGATGCTCTACCTCATGGATGGCCCGGAGCGGCGCATGAGGCTGCGCGGGCGACTCTTGCACCTCTAGCTCCTCTATCAGGTCGCCTCGGGACGGCACCTTGATGCTGTCCTTGATGGATGCAAGTTGCCGGCCACGCCCGGCTTTGAAGTCCTCGCCATACAAGCGACGGCCGAGTGCATTGAACTCGAATTCAACCATAATCGCCTTCAGCGCTTCATCATCATAGGGCTGGCATTTGAGGTCTTCGATCGGCGTGTCCACCGGCGCATCGGTCATGATGGTCACTAGCTTCTTAGAAAGCAGCGCCTGGTCCGCATACTGCCGCACTTTTTCCTGCAGTTTGCCTTTGATCTTGTCCACATTGGCGATCACGTTTTCGATGCTGCCGTGTGCCTGAATCAGCGCCGTGGCGGTCTTTTCGCCCACTCCGGGAATGCCAGGGATATTGTCCACCGTATCGCCCATCAGGCCCTGCACATCGATCACCTGATCTACACGCTCGACGCCCCATTTGGCCAGCACTTCAGGGATGCCGAGAATCTCGGTATCGCCACCGCTACGCCCTGGCTTGTACATGCGCACATGCTCGCTCACGAGCTGGCCGAAGTCCTTGTCCGGCGTCACCATCCAGGTGTCCATGCCTTCCTTGCCAGCGCGCGTGGCGAGGGTGCCGATGATGTCATCAGCCTCGTAGCCGTCTTTAATCAAAACGGGAATGCGCATGGCCGCGCACAGTCGCTTGATTTGAGGAATCGCTTTCGAGATGTCTTCCGGCATCTCATCGCGCTGCGCCTTGTAAGCAGGGAACATGGTATGCCTCGGCGTCGGTGCCGAGGTGTCCAGCGCCACTGCCAGATGCGTGGGCTGCTGGTTCTTGGTGATCTCCAGCAGCGTGTTCGCGAAGCCGTACAGCGCCGAGGTGTTCACCCCGTCGCTGGTCATGATCGGCGCGCGAATGAAGGCAAAGTGCGCGCGGTAAAGTAGCGCCATGCCATCGAGAAGAAAGAGACGTCCAGACATGCCAGCATGGTGGCGCGGCTGAGGCGCGGGGCAAGCGATGGTGTTGGGCGCTTACTTCAGGACGCGGCCAAAAAGGTCCATCATCGCGATCCAACTTTTCTTGTCCGCATCAGCGTTGTAAGCCACGCCCTTGCTGTTGTCATTGCCAGCGCTTTTTTGAGTGAAGGCATGGACGGCACCAGGGTACTTGACGAGTTCGTATTTTACGTTGGCCGATGCCATTTCGTCTTCGAAGGCCTTCACGTCAGCAGCCGGAACATTCGGATCATCCGCGCCATGCAGCGCGAGCACTTCGCACTTGATGTTCTTGCCGTCTTCTGGTGTGGGCGAATCCAGGCCGCCGTGGAAGCTGACCACGGCCTTCACATCCGCGCCACTGCGTGCCAGTTCCAGCACGCCGGTACCGCCGAAACAGTAGCCAATCGCTGCGACCTTCGAGGCATCCGTTTCCTTTTCGCCGGTTAACTGCGCAAGCGCATCCTTCAGGCGCTCGCGGTAGAGAGGACGGTTCTTCTTGTACTTCGAGGCTTCCTTGGCCGAAAGCGGAGGTCCTGGCGGGCGCACTCCCTTGCCGTAAATATCCGCTACGAACACATTGTAGCCCTGCTCTGCCAGCATGCGCGCACGCATCTTTTCGTTTTCACTCACGCCGGTCCATTGATGAACGATCAGCACCGAGGGCAGCTTGCCGGTCTTAGAGGAATCAACCACATGAATGCCTTCACAAGTTGCCCCTGCGCTCTGATATTCAACAGGGGTCTCAGTGATCTCAGCCATGGCAGTGTGGGCCAGTGCAGTGATGGCAAGGAAGAGAGATAGCGGCTTCATAGTAAGCAAATGATGACAAATTGGATGCGTTATACAAGCCTTCGATGATGGAGGCGACAACGGTTGTAGCACGAGAATGGAAAGTGCCGGTTAATACCATAGGCGGGCTGCCCAACCCTACGCCGCCACGGGATGAACGATCATCGGTGCCGGGTTGCGTCGTGCCAGGAACTCCTTTGCCAGGGCGCGGTAGGCCTGGGAGCCTCGACCGTTGGGCTCGTACTCGATGATGCTCTTGCCAAAGCTGGGCGCTTCGCCAAGCCGGATTGTGCGTGGGATGATCGTGTTGTAAACAATCTCGGAGAAGTAGCTGCGCACATCCGCCACTACCTGCTGGGCGAGATTGGCGCGCGCATCGTACATGGTCATCACGATGCCTTCCAGAAGCAGGTTCGGGTTCGCCCCGCAGTCGCGAATCTGCTGCACCACGTTGACGATTTTGGACAGACCTTCCAGGCCGAAGTACTCGCACTGGATCGGCACCACCAGTTCATCGGCGGCAGCCAGAGCGCCGGTCATGAGCACGCCGAGCGAGGGCGGGCAATCCATCACAATGTAATCAAAATGGCCGCTGTTACGCAGCGGGGCCAGCACCTCACGAATGCGCCCCAGATGATTGCCGGATTGCGCAAGCTCCACTTCGCAGCCAGCCAGTTCCTGGTGCGAGCGGATGATGGAAAGATTCGCCAGCCGCGTACTGCGGATGAGCCTGCGCGCATCCATGCCGCCCACAAGCGCGGGGTACAGGCTGCCGCCGTCTTCCTGGGCGATGCCCAACCCGCTGGTGGTGTTAGCCTGCGGATCGAGGTCGATCAGCAGCACACGCACGCCTTGTTCAGCAAGGCAGACGGACAGGTTCAGGGCGGTGGTGGTTTTACCCACACCTCCTTTTTGATTGGCGATGGCGACGATCCTCATGTTAACGGGCGGGGAGACTTGATTGAATTCTCATCACATACAGGCATTAGCGCCAGAAAGAAATGGAGATCACGGAGAAATGGCTAGGGGATATCGGAGGCTGGCAGGCGATGAAAACCGCCCGCCACCTTGCTGACAGCAACGCGGTGGTCAACGCCAAAGCCGAGGGTGAAGCCGTGCGTGGTCTGGTGAACCAGGGAGGCAAACGCTACGCCGCAGGCCTCGCTATCAGAAGCCGCAGCGATGTGGAAAATCTCTGCACCTGCCCCACCTCCAGGGCGCGTGGGATGATTTGCGAGCATTCGCTCGCCGTGGGCCTCGTCATTGCCCGTGCTGCCGAGGTGAAAATCAACCGTCCAGCCATGAGCAGCGGCCACCGGCCCACGCGGCTGCCTGCCAGCGACGCACCTTCTGCTCAGGCCGTGGTCCGTCCCGCTCAATTCTCCACTCCCCAGGCGCCGGCCCCGCCGCCCGGAAGATTCAGCGTCTTCATCCCTCCAAACGTCCTTGATGGCTCTTTCCGAGGACAGGCCGCCGTGTTCCTCAAGTTTGATCCCGCGAAAGGCGAGGCCTCCGATGGTCGCATCGCACAGTGGCTGAAAACCCAGGGACTGCGGCCCGGCTCCATGCCGCTGATGTTGACCAAGGGCGATCTCACGGCGTTCCTTGCCGCCCTCGGCGGGCATGAGGCGGTCTATTCGGGTAAACCTTCCGGCAGTATTGATCCCGAGGCCCGCCTCACCCTTTCGGAGGAGCCGATGCGCCTGCCCATCCTTGCCAAAGAGGTGCCAACGGGCGTCGCCTTCTCGCTCGACAGTTCCTCGATCAAACCGGTGCTGCTCCTGGAACGCCAGGCCTGGCTCTACTGCGCCAGCACTCGCGCTCTCTTCCCCACACCCGTGCTCGAAGGCGAAGTGATGCGCTGCCTGGGCGAGTTGCTCGGTGGCACCGCTGCGGTGCAACGGCCCCTCTCCTGGCTGGTACTGAATCGCGCCGCATTGGATGAGGCGTTGCAACTCCGACTCGAAGGCAAAGCGCTCTCCCAGCTCCATCTCGTTCCCCTGCCCTGCGAATTCGAGCTCCATCTCGATGGCTCTATGCAAGTGGTCGAGGCCAAACTGTACACTCTCTATAACGACAAGCGCTGGCTGGCCATGACAGGCACGCCGGGCGAGGTGGAC
>JAQGPI010000048.1 GCA_028293175.1 Verrucomicrobiaceae bacterium
GGGTGGTCCAGGCGGGGAATGGAAGCCAGCAGACCACGCGTATAGGCATGCCGGGGATTGGCGAAAAGCTCATACACAGAGGCGCGCTCAACCACACGCCCGGCATACATCACCACCACTTCATCGCAGGTTTCAGCGATGACGCCGAGATCGTGGGTGATGAGGATGACGCTCATGCCCATCTCCTTTTGCAGATCGCCCATGAGCGCAAGAATCTGCGCCTGCACCGTCACATCGAGCGCGGTGGTCGGCTCATCGGCAATCAACAGGCGTGGCTTATTGATTAGCGCCATGGCGATCATCACGCGCTGGCGCATGCCGCCGCTGAGCTGGTGCGGATATTCGCCCAGGCGCGCCTCGGCGGCGGGGATGCGCACCTTTTTCATCATGTCGATGCTGCGCGCCAGCACTTCGCTTTTATCGCAGCGAGTGTGAAGCAGGATGGCTTCGCCGAGCTGGCGGCCAACGGTTTGCACAGGGTTGAGGGCCGTCATCGGCTCCTGAAAAATCATGCTGATGTCGTCGCCGCGCAGGGATTGCATTTCCTCCAGGGGCAAGGTCGTGAGCTCCTTGCCATTGAAGCGAATGCTGCCACCGAGGATCTTGCCGTGCGGCTGCGGCAGCAGACGAGTAATGGAGAAGGCCGTCACGCTTTTGCCGCAACCGGACTCGCCCACAATGCCCAGCGTCTTGCCACGCTGCACGTCGAAGCTGACGCCATCCACCGCAGTCATGCGACCGGCATCGGTATCAAAGGCGGTGACGAGATCGCGCACCTCAAGAATGGAATCGGCGGTGCTCATGGCTGGCGATACTGATCATACACGTGCGAGACTTCGCCGAAGGATTTGCCTTCCTTCATGGCCTTGAGAGTCTCGGCCTTGATGTCTTCATCAATCCAGTAAACATAGGCATCGGTAGCCATGCGGGTGATCTTGAGATTGCCCTCCTTGGGCCAGCGAACCCAGCGCCAGACGAAATTGCTGTAGTATGGCGTCTCCCAGGTGGGAACCATGCAGGCGCGGTCCTGGATCATCTGCTCCAACTGCCAGCATAGCTTCTGCAAGGTGTCCTCATCGGGGGCCACGCGCTCCTTGTCGATCACGGCGTCCAGCGCTGGATCAGAGGTCATGGTGAAGTTGTTGGTGTTGGTCTTCGGCTTGCGCTTGCCGTCTGGCAGCTTTTCCCAGGCGTTGTCGGTGTGGAAGAAATCCCAGAACACCGGGTAGGGCGGCACGGAGCCGAAATTGGCAAGGATGAGCTCGTGGGTTTTCTGATCGCCTTTCTTGAAAAGCTGAGTGAAATCGAGCACTTCGATTTTGAGTTCCAGGCCGGCCTTGATTGCGTCTTCCTTCAGGATGAGCGCCATCTGAGAGTACAGGGGCGTGGACCCGACGGTAAAGGTGAAGGAGAGCGGCTGGCCCTTGTCATTGACCAGCACGCCCTTGCCGTTGCGTTTGGTGAAGCCAGCTTTGGCGAAGTGCTCCTGGGCCGCATTGATATCAAACACCGGGGCGCGAAGCGAAGGATCGGTGAAGCGGCCATAACCCGAGAAGGCGCTCTGTAAACGCACCGAATCCCCGCGCAGCACCACCTGGATAACCTTGTCAAAATTGCAGGCCTGACCAATGCCGCGCCGCACTTCCACATTGTCCAACAACGGCTTGCTCTCATTGATGTAGATGCAGCGGGGCGGCCGAGGGAAGGTATTGTAAAAGGTGTAACGCTCGATGTAACCGTTGAGCAGCTCGGGGATCTCCGCCTTGTCGTTCCAATAGACCGGCGGCATGGCGATGGCACGAGGTGTAAAGTAATCAAACTTGCCCTGACGCAGGAGTTCAAACGCCGTGTCCATGGATGGAATCGTGCGGTACTCAATGGCGTCGGCATTAAAGCGGTAGCGGTAGTATTTCCGGTCCCTGGCCCACCAGTTTTTCACCCGGTGCATGGTGATGGAGCGGCCAAACTTGATGTCTTCGGGCTTGATGTCATAGGCGCCCGTGGTGGGCATCTTGCGCCATTGGTAGCGGGCGGGAAAATCATCCGTGAACTCACGCATGAAACTCCGGGGGAACGGAATGATGCCCGGTGCACCTATGGAACCGCTGACGGTGAGGACCGGATCGGGGTTGAGATCCCGCGCAGTAATCGAGAGGGTGTGGTCATCGTACTTGGTAATCGATGCGATGTCCTTGGGGATCTGGTTGATCAGGAAGGGGTCTTTCGTGTTCGGCGAAAGGGCCACGTATATGAACATGAAGAAATCTTCCACCGCCACCTTTTCACCAGTTGAGTAGGTCGCCTCCGGGTTGAGGCGGAAATACACCGTCTTATGGTCCTTGCCCACCGCCCAGGTATCAGCCAAGCAGGGAATCCACTTGTCCAGATTCGGATGTTTTGTCACCAGAGTCATGGTCACGTTGTCGTGGTACTGGTCGCGAAAGGTATTGCTGCCATCCGGGCCAATGAACCGCAGAGTGGGCGGGAAATCCGGCTCCTCCATGTGAAAGGTGCCGCCCTTCTTCGCCGCGGGATCGCCTAGGTCCGGGTAATCGTTGCCGGTCTGCCATTCAAGATCAGCGGGAATATCGGCCGCTGTTTTGAACTGGTAGATGTCGGGATGCGCCTTCCAGTTGGCCTCGACTTCAGCGGTGTTGTCGTAAGGAGGGAAGCGATCGTCGCCCTTTGCAGGGAGACAAAAGACGAGAAGACAGAAGACACAAGACCTGAGGGATCGCCATGACCAGAGGTTTCCGATCATGTCTTTTCCCTTCCCGGCTTCGCACGTCTTTTGTCTTTCTTTCCTCATGTCTTTTGTCTGGTGTCTTCCAGTCTTCTGTCTCACTGATAAGTGGTGAACTTCTTTGGATCGAACGCCTCGCGCACGGCCTCGCCGACAAAGGTAATGAGCACCAATACGAAGGCCATGGCGGTGAAGGCGGAACTCACCATCCAGGGGTAGGTGAAGTTTTCCACGCCTTCATGCAGAAGGCGGCCCCAGCTTGGTTCATCGGGCGGCAGGCCGAAGCCGAGGAAATCGAGGGCAGAAAGGGAGATGATCACATCCGCGACTTCAAACGGGGCAAGGGTGACGAGAATGGCGATCACATTGGGCAGTACGTGGTGGATGATAACACGCGGCGTGCTGGCCCCGAGAAGCCGCGCGGCAGCGACATAATCGCGGGACGATTCCTTGTAAGTGGCGGTGCGCAGGTAGCTGGTGCTGCGCATCCAGCCAAACATGGCCAAAAGCCCCACTAGCATGACGAGGGAGGGACTGACCAGCGAACTGATGATCATGACCACCAGCAGGAAGGGGAGCACGGACCAGATTTCAATCAGGCGGGAGCCGATGATATCCACAATGCCGCCGAAGTAGCCCAGCAGACCGCCAACGAGCACGCCGACGACAAACACCACGGCAATGAACAGCACGGAGGCCATCAAGGCCTGCTGCCAGCCGCCAAACAGAATAGCGAAGACATCGCTGCCCGTGGTGTTGGTACCGAGGTAGTGCTGGTGCCTCCAGGAGGGAGCGGAAGGCGGATAAACGTATCGCTTGAGCAAGGGCGCAGCCTGGGATTCCAGCAGGGCGGCC
>JAQGPI010000502.1 GCA_028293175.1 Verrucomicrobiaceae bacterium
GCAGATAGCAGGCGGCTTAGCTCAGGCGCTTCTCCAGATCATCCATGGCCTTTAGCCAGGCGGGTCCGCTGTCGCTTTCAGCCCAGAGCTCCTTAAGCTCGGAACTGTCTTTGATACGCTCCAGAGCGTCGAAGGCAAGCTGGATGAGGTCGGCCGGGGGCTTCTCCTTGATCCGTGCAACGAACTCCGAGACTTCATCGGGCAGGTCCACCGTGGGCTTGCCGCGCATGGCAGCCAGCACCTCGGCGGCAGCAATCGCCGTGCAGCATTTCGGAGACTCCAGTTCTTCGTTGGATTCAGCGACGTCCGACAAGGTGTCATCGAGGATCGAGATATCGTCGGCATCATTCAATTCCGCCACCCAATCAAGGGCGGCATCGTTTCCAAAACTATCTACTGCCCAGGCGCCCATAGTGGTGAAGATCGGGTTTGTGATTGAGAGGGATCGTGCTGCGAGTGCTGTTTTCGAACGAACGGGGCGAAGGCATTGTTTCAGCGGCGACGGGCTTGGCATCAATGAGGGCGATTTAAATTGCCCCTTGCCTTGCTTGGCCTAGCCCAGGGAGCGCTTTCATTCCGGCTGCCGACATGTCCTGCAACAGAAGCGATAATTTATCGGAAGTCTCGGCGAGGATGCCTACCAAGTTCTTCAGCAGCGAGATGCCAGCGCTTACAGCATGACAGCCGAATCGCGCTTTCTAAACACTCCTGGCCGGTTTTTTCGCACAGGGTATTCCCTCGGCTCGGTTCCAAAAATTGCCAGTTGCAAGCCTCTTGGCAAGGCTTGCAACCTTGTCATTACTTGCCCATCAACAGCAGGACGCCCGCCGCCACGGCGAGAATCGCAAGCACCATGCCCAGCCCGCCGATTCCGAGGAGAGCGGCAGCACCGCTAACAATGAGATAGACGGCAAGCAGGAGCATGCCCAAGTTCTTGTTCATAGCCATGTTCGTTCGTTGTATTTTGTGTTGTAGTCAAAAACGCCAGTTGAGGCGTCCGATCCAACGTGAAGCAGCAGCGCTGCTTTATGCCGATCAGCGGCCGCATTTAACGAAATCCGCCTCTCGCATGCAACACTGCGAATGCACCGACAAGTTATAGGCACGGAGCGGCACCTTGCCTCACGAGGGCCTTTTGCCCGAGGTCGACCAAATGATGGCCCCGGCAACGAGGGAAAGGCCGCCGGCGAACACGATAGCTGGCATTTCGTGCACCTTCGCTTGGATCATCCGCAAGGGTGGCATGTCTTCCTTCGAATCGACAGCGGCGCTGGTTACGCCGTAATAAAGGAGAGTTGCCAGACCGAAGAAAATGAGAGGGAAAGAGAGGAGGGAGAGGTTTTTCATGGGAGTTTTGTGGCTGCGAAGGGCCTTTAATAAATCAATGAAACCGGCGGCGCTTAACGGGCGCCGCCGGTTTCAGTCACGAGTGAGGATGGGCCTCTACCAGTCGCCTATCTGGCATTGTCATCGGACTTCTTTTTTTCTTTTCCTTCCGAATTACCCCGACCTCTTTCCTGCTGCGAATTGGTGTTAGGCGATGCCTGGGGGCGAGAGCCCGGGCGTTCAGCTTCCGATTTCTTCGGCTCGCGGCTCTGAGGCTCCGCGGCGGCCTTTGGCTTGCCTGCGGGGGACTCAGCGGCACCCCTGGATTCTCTTGCTTGTGGCGGTGCGGAGCGAGGCTTTGACGCTTCATCACCGTCTGCTCTGCCGGGTTGCCCAGCACCTCGCGCTTTCGGAGGCTCAGCGTCGCCCTTGCGAGTGGACGGCTCGGTTGACTTTGGAGCAGAGTCAGGCCGATCAGCAGGATTACGAGCCCCCGGTTTCCTCACGCTGCTGCTTTCAGCATTGTCACCTGTCCGAGGACGCTGTGGATCATTTGGCTTAGCTTGACCTTCGCGCCCAGGAATATCGGCAGGAGCGCCACCTGGACGACGTGGAGTGTTGGTTTGAGGCTCATCTGTCGTCCGTCCACGAGGAGTTTCTTTCATCGTGCTATTGCCGGTTCGATCTTGGGATCCGGGTGGGGTGCCTTCAGGACGACGGCTGGCCCTGTCCGTGCCCTCGGTAGGACGTGCGGTTGGCGGCTGAGTCCCCTTTCTGCTATTTCCAGCGCGATCCTGGGACTCCGGTGGTGTGGCTCCCGGGCGACCACTGGTACCCTCAGCGCCCTCGGCGGAACGTGTAGTTGGCGTTTGAGTCCCCTTCTTGTTGTTGTCCGTGCGGTCCTGTGGTCCGGGTGGTGTTCCTGCAGGCCGAGGACTGGTACCCTTAGCGTCCTCGGCGGAACGCGGGGCGCTTGGTGGGGTCATCTTGCCATCACCGTCGCGATTGTTGATTTCTGGGCGAGCACCACCTGGGCGGCGTGCGCTAGCGCCTTCGGTTTCGCCACTCGTACGGGGGCGGGTGCCGTCATTCATTCTACCCCTGCCATCGCGACTGCTAGTTTCAGGCGGTTGACCGGGATTGCGATTCCTATCCGGCCTTGTACCATCGGACAGTGCGGTGGGCGGCTCATTTCCGTTAGGCCTTCTTTCAGTGGCGGACGGACTGCCCTGTCTGCGGGCGATGTCATCCCCACGCATTCTAGCATTGCCGGATGGATCAATCCCATCCGAGGTGCGATCACCGGTGCGCCGCGCATCTGCATTGCCATCTCGGCTCATAGGCCGCTCGAACCTAGGCCGTGGTGGAAGACTGGCAGGCGCCTTGGTTTCACTTTTCAACTTAGCGCGTACAGCAGCGATCTCGGAGGCAGGCCCGGCATTGCGCCAGCCATGATTGACCTCGACCCTTTCCACCCGCCGTCCCACCGTGCGTGGCGCGACCGACGAATGCATGAAGGGAACGGCTATGACGCTCAATGAATTGCCTTCGATACGCGAGCGGAGGCCGTCTCCTGAGAGGCGACGCGGATCGCCATCAAACTGCTCACGGCGTTCTAGCTTCAGCCGGCGAATGGGCTCTGCACTAAAGCGGGACACTTCATCATACCGTATCCCACCATTGAACACCATGTTGTTCTGATAAGTGATGTGGGTGATGTTGGTGGTCTGCTGGATGATATTAATGTTTTCGCTTCGATTCACAAACACTGTTCGCAAACGCGGGGCACCCAGATTTCGAACCTCCACGAAACGGTAGTTTTCCGGCCCGATGTCATAATAATCATCCACCCACTCGCTAAAGCCGGTGTCTTCGCGAAACTCTGCTTCAGGCGGCAGTGGTGCCCAGCCCACGTACTTGGGACTGTGACGCCAAGACACCCAGGCAGGACCCCACTCCGTGCCTGGTACCCAGACCCAGCCCACATCGTTCACGTTGGCCCAGCGGCCATAGTGATAGACGGCCCAGCCGTAGGGCTCGTCTGAATTCCAGGTCCAGCCTGCATCCGTATAAACCCAATGACCGTCGCTGTATGGGCGCCAGTCTGGATCGACATCACGAGGCTGCCATACGTACCCATAGTCGCCCACTTCCAACCAGGAACCGTAGGGGTCCAGGTTGTCATAGAAGACATCTATGGAGACAGATTCACGGGCCTTTGCGTTCGGCGTAATAGCAACGAGCAGCAAGGCCGTCACACAGATTGATAGAAGAGTTTTCATGACGTGACAGATGGATTTAAAGTGTTCGTCGGCCGGAGATGACATTGACCAGAATCATGACGATGGCGACTACCAGGAGGATGTGGATGAAGCCGCCAATGGTGTAGCTGCTGACGAGGCCAAGCAGCCAGAGGACAAGGAGGATAACCGCGATAGTGTATAACATAGGGTGACGCTTTCTATAGACCCGACTTGGAGAGGTTGGGATTATTTGGAGGATGAGAACGACTGCTGATTATAGATGACCGTCTCTCTTGTGACCGTGTCATGGGTAGGCGCTAGAACCCGCTCGTGGACAATCGTCTGATCTGAAGTGACAATGTTCATCGGCGGCTGGTGGCGGTCGCCGTCGGCCTCACAGGAGGAAAGAGCGCCTAGTGCCACCAGGATAAGAGAGATGAAAACACGAGCCTTCATTTAGAGAGCACTGATCAATCCTTTTCGTTCCGCACACGACCCGGCTCCGATGTAGTCGTGGTAGTGGTGGTGCGCTTTTCGATCACGCTGCCCGCAGGCTCAGGGGCCACCGTGCGACGTGTGACCACCACTCGATTCGCGATCATGCGGTCACCATCACGACTGTAGTACACCGTCACAGGGAGGCCCGAGCGGACCGTGTCAACGGAGACTGGATTGCCGGTCTCATCCACATAAGTGGTCGTTCTGCTGGCGCTGTAACGAACTGGCGCGGAGGCACCCTCGGTGCGAAGCACAATGGCATCCGGCCCGAATTCGGAAATGGTACCCGCGGCGTTAGTCGTTATGGAACGTTCCTCTATGCGAGTCGGAGCGACGGCCACCGAAGGCGCACCAACCAGTCGGCGAACGACCACGCGATCAGCGATCCGCTGGTCTCCGGCCCCGGAATAATACACTGTAACAGGCAGCCCTGACCGCACCGTTTCCATGGAAACAGGGTTGCCGGCCTCATCCACGTAGGTGGTCGTCTTGGAATAACGATAGCGAACCGGCTCAGGAGAAGCCTCGGACTTCACTATGATGGTGTCCGGGCTGAAATCGCTAATGGTTCCTGCCGTCGTCGTCGTGGTGGTCACTGACTGTGCCGAGGTGATATCGCTGGCAGTTAGCAGAGCGGCACTGAGAGCAAGGGACTTAAATGTAGATGGGATTTTCATGAGGAAGGGAAACTTGAAGAGGTAAGGAAGCGCCAAAGGCGCTCCGTCTGAAAGCGGTGGCGGAGCCACTAGGGCCCCGCCACCGGTTTAAGGTACGGTCGAAGGCTATTACTTACCCTTCATCGTGCCCTTGATGTGGTCAAGATGGCCCCGGATCGTGGGCAAGCTCTTGTCCACCCAGGCCTTGATCTCGCTGTCCTTGCCGTCCTTGGATTCGGACTCAAAGGCGGAGATGGTGTCCTTGTGACCCTTCTGCAGCTCCTTCAGGAAGGCCTTATCAAAGTCCTTGCCAGACTCTTTCTCAAGGTTGGCGATGGCCTTGTCAGCCTTTGGATCACCGGCGACACTGAGGTCAACGCCCTTGCTCTTGGCGAGAGTTTCGAGCTCAGTGTTAAGCATGGTGTGGTCCTTGACCATTTGTTCCGCAATTCCCTTCACTGCCTTGTCGTCAGCCTTGCCGATGCCGAGCTGCGAGATGCGAACTTCAGCCTTGCCATGCATGGCTGCTTCCTTG
This sequence comes from Verrucomicrobiaceae bacterium, assembly GCA_028293175.1. GTDB lineage: Bacteria > Verrucomicrobiota > Verrucomicrobiia > Verrucomicrobiales > Verrucomicrobiaceae > CAINXC01. The sequence continues at coordinate 5,259 of JAQGPI010000502.1, forward strand.
ATGAACTTTTCGTCCGTCGAGTTCAACGAGCCCTTAGTTTCTGCGCGGGCGGCGTTGCCGAGGACTAGGCCTGCGGCGATAAATGCGAGAGCGAGTGTGGTTTTCATGATGTTGTGATGCTTTGTCTCTGGCGTGTGCAGTATTATATACTAGAAACTATATCAATGGAACAAGCCCTTGATCGAGCGGCCGAGCCGGCTGAGCTGGCGGTCCACATGCATGGAGCCAATGCGGTTGCCCACGGCCTGTGCACCATCGTCAAGAAGAGCCGCGCCTCGCTCAAGAGCGGGATGGGTCAGTTCGGCGAGACGTTCCTGGATATCTTCTAGCAAAGCGACAGCGCGGCTGCGGGGTGTAGGGGGCGGCGTGAGGGCGCGCACCAGGAGGGTAAGGCCGAGGCCAAGGCCGGCAGCCATGCAGAGGGCATTGAGCGGCTTTTCACGCACATAATCCTCAACTTGGTGGGCCACGGTGCTGCATTTCTCCTGAGCCTGGCCCAGCTTTTCCTGCACCATCTCCTGAGCTTGGCCGAATTTTTCCTGAACCTTTTCCTGGGCCTGGCCAATTTTTTCCTGCGCTTGTCCGTATTTTTCGTGGAGCACGTTTTGTGCTTGGCCAAATTTCTCTTGCGCACGGCTTCCAAGGTTCTGGATGCTGTTGCCGATGTCAGTGTCGATGTCCGATGGAGGTTTCATAGTCTGTTTTATTTTTTGTTGGAGGGAAAGCAAAGTTCAAACGCCTTGGTCACACCCAAGGTGAGGAGGGTGGGACGCATGAGCGTGGCACCAACGGCCGTCGCCGCGCCAACCACCAACCGAGTGGGAAGGAGGTTGATTAGGAGGCCCACGCCAAACGCAGCTGCAACAGCCTTGGTGGGCTCGCGGCGCGCAAATTCTTCAAGGTTACCCATCGTCTTCCGGACGGATGATTCGATGGGTTGTGCGGGTGGTTCGTCATTCATGATGCAAACAATTATAACGGCACCGCAAAAGCCGCTATGGGGTGAAACCCTGCATTCACGTTTTTTGTGATATCCGCCCCATCGGCAACCCTTCTATATCAACCTAACAGGTCTGTGCATTACAACATGCGGATGATTGCCCGCCTAAACAGCCAAGGCAGAAGGCAGGCGTAGCGCGCCTAGCTGCGCTCCGTGGGCAGACAGGGCGGCAATGCCTGCCTGACTAAAGACCCGTCAAATCACACGCGCGTCAACTGCCGTCGCAATGAAATCTCAAGCGCAGTGATGATCAACGCCAGGAAGCCGACCATGATCATACCGTTGATCCAGACGGTCCGAAATTCGGTGCCAAAATAGCGTTTCGAAGTGCCGAAGAACACATTCGGGCTGGTGCGGCGACGGTAGTCCTCGCGCTCCATTTCTGCCTTTGTAACTAAGTCCAGGACCTTGCGGTTCACGAACAATTCTTCCGCACTGGTACCTCTCTTTTCGCGCTCCACATAGTCCAGCAAGGCCTGGGTCAGCTCGCCGTCGGCAGCCTTATCACGCACTTGCCGCAAGTGCTTGGGCACGTCTTCAGGATCGGCGGCCTGTAAGCCAGAGACAACGGCAAGCGCCTGCTTGGTGAGATCCAAGGTCTGGCGCTGCTCTTCGGTCAGATCGCCCGGGGTATCGACAATCTCCTGAATGCGCGCCTCCAGAGTGTCCTGCACCGCAGTGAGAGGATTCAGCTTCGCCTGCGAAATCAGCATGGCCTCATAAGACCAGCGCAGTGGCATGAATTGACAGATGAAAGGTACTTTCAGCTTACTCGATGAATCGCCTTCATCATCGGGCCCGTGAGGCACGAAACGCTGGATGCTATACACGAGGTCGAGATTGCGGTTCATCTCCTCATACTTGATCAGCGCACCGCCAAGGATGATCTGCGGGATGAGCATCAGCGGGATGGCATTGAGTGCGGTACGCGAATCATTCACTAGGCTGGACACGAGCAGCCCGATACAGGCACCGGTGAGAGAGGTGATGAACATCCACCACAGATGGATGGCGAACATATCACGCAGTTCCAAGATCCAGTTGCCGATGATCAGGTAGATCACGCACTGCACCAGGGCAAAAGAGGCCAGGGCTAGGATTTTGCCGGTGAGATAATAAAAGGTGCGCAGGTTGTGATTGCGCTCGCGGCTGAGCATGGCGCGGTCACGGATGATTTCGTCGGCGCTGTTCGTCAATCCCAGGAACATGGCCACCACGAGGCTCATGAACAGATAGGTGGGAATATGGAAAGCGCTGGCAAAAGTGTAGTGCGCCTCTTCGGAATAGCGCAGCACCATGCTGATGAGCAGCGCAAGCATGGGTGCCTCCAGCAGCGTGGTGAGGAGGTTCGCGCGATTGCGCAACTTGCTCAGGAAGGCGCGGCGCAGCATGGTGCCGAAGAGGATGGCCTCCTCGCGCAGGGTGTGCTTCGGCGGTTGCGGCACCTTCAGGTGGCTGGCACTGGCATCGCTGCGCGTATCCTCGCGCTTCGCATTGCCATGCATGACAATGCTGCCGTGGCCGGTCGCTTCAGCAGCGGCCATCGACTGCATGAGACGATGCGTCTGATAGCGGTCACGCCAGAAATTAGGCGGGAAGCGGCGAGCGGGTACAAGGTGCCCTTCGGTGTTCTGCTCTAGAATGATGTCGCCACTAATGTCTCGCAGGGGAGTCTCCAGCACATCGAAGACGAAATCCGGCGTCACGTTTGCCGGCATCTGATCATCTGGCTGCGGCTGGCGTGTC
>JAQGPI010000661.1 GCA_028293175.1 Verrucomicrobiaceae bacterium
CAAGCAGGAAGCCAGCGTGTGGACCTCACCGCTCATGTCCTTGCTGCCCCTGGTGCTTATCCTGGCCGTGATCTACATGCTGGTGCGCCAGCAGATCAAGAGCGCTGGTCGTGGTGCCCTCAGCTTCGGCAAGAGCCGCGCCCGCCTGCTTTCCCTCGACCGCAACAAGATCACATTCAAAGACGTGGCGGGTGTTGAGGAAGCCAAGGATGAAGTGCAGGAAATCGTCGAGTTCCTCAAGGACCCCAAGCGCTTCCAGCGCCTGGGGGGCAAAATTCCCAAAGGCGTGCTCATGGTCGGTTCCCCTGGTACCGGCAAGACCTTGCTGGCCAAGGCAATCGCTGGTGAGGCTGATGTGCCTTTCTTCAGCATCAGCGGCTCTGACTTCGTTGAAATGTTCGTCGGTGTGGGCGCAAGCCGCGTGCGCGACATGTTCGAACAGGGCAAGAAGAACGCTCCCTGCCTTATCTTCATCGATGAAATCGACGCCGTAGGCCGTCATCGCGGTCACGGCATGGGCGGCGGTCACGATGAGCGTGAGCAGACCCTCAATGCGCTGCTTGTTGAAATGGATGGCTTTGATACTCAGGAAGGCATCATCATCATTGCCGCCACCAACCGTCCGGACGTGCTGGACCCTGCGCTGCTGCGCCCCGGCCGTTTTGACCGTCAGGTGACGGTGAGTTTGCCGGATGTGAAGGGCCGCGACGAAATCCTCAAGGTCCACGCCAAGAAGGTGAAGCTCTCCGAGGATGCCGATATCAACAAGATCGCCCGCGGCACCCCCGGTTTCTCTGGTGCCGAACTGGCCAATCTCATCAACGAAGCTGCTCTGCTGGCTGCCCGCCGCGCCCTGAAGTCCATTGGCACCCCCGAGCTTGAAGAAGCCCGCGACAAGGTGCGCTGGGGTCGGGAACGCCGCAGCATGGCGCTCAGCGAGAAGGAAAAGGAAAACACCGCCTACCATGAAGCGGGCCATGCCATCCTTATCGAAGTGCTGGAAAACACCGAGCCACTGCACAAGGTCACCATCATCCCACGCGGTCCTTCCCTTGGGTCCACCATGTGGCTGCCCGAAGAAGACAAGTTCACTCACCGCAAGTTTGAACTGCTCGATGACTTGGTCGTCGCGATGGGCGGTCGTGTTGCCGAAGAAATCAAGTATGGCAATGTGACCAACGGTGCCATGGGCGATATCCGCCAGGCCACCAGCCTCTCTCGCAAGATGGTCTGTGCCTGGGGCATGAGCGAGAAGATGGGCATGGTGGAGTACGGCGAAGAAGAAGGGGGAGCCGCCTTCATGGCTCCTCGTGGCCGTGGCTACAGTGAACACACTGCCCAAATGATTGACGAGGAAGTGAAGCGCCTCATTGATGAAGCCTACGCCAAAGCCACTCAGTTGCTCACGCAGTACCGCGACAAGCTGGATGCTATCGCCCTGGCTCTGCTTGAGTATGAGACCCTGGATGGCGAACACATCAAGGATATCATGCAGCACGGCCGGATGTCGAACCCGCCGCCCACCAGCACCAAGCCCCCTTCGCCACCCCCGATTCCCAAGGCTGTCGATCCCCGCCCCGTGCGGACTCAAGAAGACGAGCCTGGATTGGCTCCTGGCCTTGCCGGAGCCCCGGCTTAACAAGTTCAAAACGAAAGAGGAGCCGCGAGGCTCCTCTTTTTTTGGTTGGTTGTTACGACCCGCTTTGAAATTTTAGGCTCTGAACGTTCCGCCCGTCACCCAACCCTTCGCTTCGCGGCTTTTCAGCCCGCCGCGAGAGAGTTTGCGTTGGATGTGTCAGAGCTCGCTTGGAGGATCACAAAAATGATCGTCCTCTACCGGCGGGAGAGGATAAGAGGTGAGGGGCGGAACGGCTGCAAAACAGGTATATGCCGTCAGCTTATATTACGGTGCTATGTCCCAGGCCTTGATGTCGTCCACCATCACGGACTCGCCTTTGGTTACAAAGCGGTAGCCAGTCTTCGCCACGTCCAGTTCAGGATCATTGCCGGAAAGCTTGGCTCCGTTGTCCGTCTGCACATTCACCTTGGCACCGTCGATCTCCATGAGAATGGTGTACCACTTGCCCTTTTCAAATTTGGCTTCCGCACCGGCAAGCTTGCCACCTTTGGACTTAGGGTCTTTCTTATCCTTGTCCTTCATTAAGGTGATGCTCGTCCCGCTCACGTTCAGACGGAACAGGTGAGCCTTCTCCTTGTTCAAGCTCAGGCTGAAGCCTTCCGAGCCGTCCATCTTCAAGGAGAACTTCAGGATCGAGTTCTTGTTGGGCACCGCCAGCATCGTCACCGCCGCATGCTTATCAGAAGCCTTTTCCTTGCCCACCAGTGCCCCGTCGACCACGTGCCAGTCGCCCTTGGCCGTGTTCCATTTCTTGCTCAGAGCGGATTCGTTGAAACTCTCGTCCACCAGTAACTTTCCGGGTGTAGCGCTGGGTTTCAATTCCGCCGCCTTTTCAGCATGGCAGAGAGGACTTGAGATGACGGTGGCGAGAAGGAGATAAGATGCGGTTTTCATGTTCGGCCTGAGAACGCAGAAAGCACTCAATGTGTTGCACGGTTTCTACCTTCAGGTGGACTATGAAGTCTCGTAGCGAACGCCTATCAACACATTGTCAGCCTCCAAGCCCGCAGCCCAAAAGGCAATGCACACGAGCC
>JAQGPI010000084.1 GCA_028293175.1 Verrucomicrobiaceae bacterium
ACCTCCCGATTATCATGAATCCATCCACTCATCGTCATCAGTTTTCCGGTCCCATGCCTCAGTTCAATCTCTCGGCTGAAAAAACGCCGTCCCTCCAGCCGCAAACCCTTTCAGACACCAACCTGCGTCCGCCCGCCATGGTGGAAGCCCTTATCAGGGGTGTGCGCTGGGACTGGCTGTTCGACGTGGCTGGCAACCTCGCTGGCAAGTTCCGTGCACTCGGCATGATCTGCCCTGGCTCGCCGAATGAAATGAAGAGCGCTGTACTCATGGGCAGCGAACTCGCTGAAAACGCGGCCGTTGCCGCCGCTCATTCTTGGGTGGTAGCGCTGGCTCAGCGCGCCGCCATTGAAATCCGCCAGCTGGAATTGCTAGAAGAGCCCCGCATCGTGCTCCCCTCCGATATGATGGAGATGACCTGCGTTGCTTTCTTCGCCTCTTCGGCCAAGACTCGCGGCACAGGTAAGCGCTTGACCAAAGCACTGCGCTCCGTGGCCGGGCATATGACACTTGACTGCGAAAGCGGTGCGACCGTTCCGGGCACGGGCATTATTCAGATGGTGCACAGCCTGCCGGTGCAGATGGTGTCGCCTCTGGGCGAAGAGATGGCTTTGCCTCTTGCTGCCGTGCGCATCCGTTTCAAGGGCTTCGAAACGCCGGATGTGATGGCCGCCCTGAAAGCCGCACTAGAACTCGCCGCCAAACAAGGTGATGCAGGCGATGTGCTGGTGATGAGCAATCTTTGGAACGCGGAGTAGTGTTGAGGGCAGAAGGCTGGCGTCTCCCGCCGCTTCTGCTTGCCACCCGCGTGCGCATATGCTGCCATGCAGGCATGACATCGCGTCTTGCCTTTGTTTGCCTGCTTTCCGCCTGCGCCCTCCACGCGGCGTCGCCGTATCCGGAAAAGACACCTGATACTCCGGCGAACCGCACTCTGGATCGCTACTGGGCGATGCAAACGGAGAAGGTGCATGCACATGGATCGCTGGATGACATAGGCTTCGGTGGCGAGGACTGGGGTGCCACTCGCGCGGAGACGCGACGTCAACTGGCCGAGATGCTGGGACTTGATCCAATGCCGGCCCGAGGTCCGCTTAACGCGGTAAAGACGGGCGAGGTGCAGGGGGATGGTTACAAGGTGGAGAACCTGCACTTCCAGTCGCTGCCCGGCCTGTACGTGACGGCCAACTTCTACCGTCCCGACAAAGTGGAAAAGCCGCTGCCCACCATCCTGTATGTGTGCGGCCATTCGGTGATGAAAAAGGACGGTGTGAGTCTGGGCAACAAGACCGGATACGAGCATCACGGCGTCTGGTTTGCCCGCCACGGCTACACTTGTTTGATCATCGATACCCTGCAGCTGGGCGAGATCGAGGGTGAACATCATGGCACCCACCATCTCAACAAGTGGTGGTGGATCGCCCGTGGCTACACTCCCGCCGGGGTGGAAGCCTGGAACGGCATGCGGGCACTGGATTACTTGGAAACGCGGCCTGAGGTGGACAAGACCCGTTTCGGCGTCACCGGTCGTAGCGGCGGCGGGGCCTACTCCTGGTGGATTGCCGCGCTGGATGATCGCATCAAGGCGGCAGCGCCAACAGCGGGCATCACCAGCCTGAGAAACTATGTGGTCGATGGCTGCGTCGAGGGCCATTGCGACTGCATGTTCATGGTGAATACCTATCGCTGGGATTACGACCGCGTGGTCGGGCTCGTCGCGCCGCGCCCGCTGCTGATTTGCAACACGGACAAAGACCCGATCTTTCCCATCACCGGCGTCTTCCAGCTCTATCAGAGCGCTCGGAAACTTTACACAAGCCTGGGTGCCGAGGACAAAATCGGGCTGCAAACTGCCGAGGGTTCGCACAAGGATGTGCAGCCGTTAAACACCGGTGCCTTCCATTGGTTCGAGCGTTACTTGAAAGGCACTGATCCCATGGCTACAACGGATGAAGCGGCGAAGAAGACGCTGGATCCCAAGTCGTTGAGGGTCTTTACCGAGCTGCCCAAGGATCAGCACAACACCCGCATCGACCACGAATTCGTGTCTCTGGCAAAGACACCCGCCGTGCCCGTATCGACCAGCGACTGGCAGCCCTTGCGTGATGAGTGGATGAAGGCGCTGAAGGAAAAGGTGTTTGCGTCCTGGCCGCTGGAATCCAGAGGCGTGGAAGTGCATCGTGATGGTGCGATGGACCGCGACGGCATCACCATGACGGCCTTCGATTTCGCCAGCCAAGAGCCCTTTCACCTGCGCCTATGGATTGCCCACCGCGCCGGTCTGCGCTTTGCCGATCTGGACCTGATAGCCCTGAATGTCCTTGATGAGGAAGGCTGGAAGCAATTCGAAGCCACCTACCACCAGGGCTTCGGCAAGCTCTTCGACCTGCCCTCAAAGACACCGCATGATGCGAAGAGCTATGAATCCGAGCAGGGCATGTTAAAAAACTTCAAGTGGGCCATGGCCTATGTGGCACCGCGCGGGGTGGGACCGCTGGCATGGACGGGCAGCGACAAGGCGCAGACTCAGCGTTTGCGCCGCTTCTACTTGTTAGGTGAAACCAAGGAAAGCGGACAAGTGTGGGACATCCGCCGGACGCTGCAAGCAATCCGCGGCATTGATGGGTTTGGACAGACGAAGCTGTGGCTCACCTCGACCCGGCAGATGGCGACGAACTGTCTTTACGCCTCCCTATTCGAGGAAGGGATTGGCCGTGTGGATCTACACGACATGCCAGCGAGTCACATGAAGGGGCCCACGTATTTGAATGTGCTGCGCTTTTTTGACGTGCCGCAGGCCGCTGCCATGGCTAGCGAGCGGACCAAGGTGATCATTTATGCCCAGGACAAGAAGCCCTGGGAATTTGTGAACCAGACGGCTGAAAAGCTTGGTTGGCCGAAGAACGTGCAGATGCGCGAGCCGCAGAAGGCCGAGTGATTGGCTAGGGTGCCTTGCCAATCACCGCCAAGACCTCCGCGCGCTTCGCCGCCCAATCGGGCTTCGGCGTCGCTTCCCAGACCTTGAAGTTGTCCAGTTGCGTGGATTTGCCGCCGATAGTGAAGCCGATGAGGTTCTTGGTCGGGTGGTCCACGCCTGCGGATTTGAAGTAGCCTTCGATTTTGCCGTCGATGCTGATGAGCATTTCATCGCCCACCACCTCCACGCGGGCCTTGTGCCACTGCGTAAGCTCCAGGCTGGTTTTGAAGGTGGCGGACTTGTCTTTGATAGTCGCAGAGAGCTTTTTCTTCTCTTCCGGCGTGGCTTTCGGGTCGTTGTACTTGGCGTAGAACTTGTTCTCCATGGAGCCGTACTTTGAGTCGCCTAGCGTCACCGCTTTGGGAGTGATGGATGCGCGGATGATGTGCCCGGCGTGCGCCTCCTTGTAGTTGCTGTCCTCCATTTTCAGGTCGCAATTGGTCGAGCCGTCGAGCTTGAAGGAATACTCGGCAATCATGTCCTTGTAGCCAAAGCCAGGATTGGCATAGGCGTATGCTCCGTGCTTGTTGGCTGGATTCTCTGCCACGGTTAAGACACCGTCTTTGATCGTCCAGAATCCCATGCCCACCCGCCATTGCGGTGCCATTTCAGCGTGGGAGAAATCGTCCTCATAGAGCAGTTTCCCCGTCATGCCCATCACAGGCGGACTGTCAGCGGCGAAGGCCACCGAAGTGATGAACACGCAGAGCAGGGCGGGAGAAAGGCGGTGATTCATGGCCTCCTATCACGCTGTGGGTAGAGGCCTCCTGTCACACATTTGAAAATCCCTGTTGCCAAATGCAAGTGCTCACTTACATATGCGTGCAAGTAAACACTTGCACGCTTCATGTCCGATCCTACCCCCAGTACCCGAGATCGCATTCTTAAAGCCGCGCTGCTGGCTTTTGCCCGAGATGGAATTCAGGGCGCGACCACGCGTACCATCGCCCAGGAGGCTGGGGTGAATGAGGTAACGCTGTTCCGACACTTTCAAAACAAGGAAGGTCTGCTCGCCGCTGTGATGGTCCATGTGGTGCAGTCTCGCCATCAGGATGCATCGGGTGATGACGCGGAATGGACCGGTGATTTGAAGCAAAACCTACAGCGTTTTGCCGAAGATCTGTACGCCAAGTTGGTCGGTGATGAGCCGTTCCTGCGGACCATGATCGGCGAGGGCCGGAGACACCAGGATCATGCCAAAACGGTGATTATGGATGCGGTGAAGCCGGTGCGTGACCGCTTTATTGCGAATCTGGAAACGGCCCGAAAGGCCGGTCTGGTACGCGAGGATATCGACCTGGGCATCGCTTCAGATGCTTTCACCGCCATGCTGTTTGGTGGGATGCTGCGTAGCACTGGCGGCTGCTCGTGGGGCTACGAGGTACCGCAATTTGTTTCCACCTGCGTGGATGTGTTCGCTGCCGGCCTGGCTCCGCAGCCTCAATCTTAACTTTATACTGTATCCTTCATGAAACTTCCGGCTGTTTTTCTTTTTGTTCTAGTGGCGCTGATGCACGGCGCTTTTGCGGCTGAGTCCGAAGCGGTAAAAGTCACCACCAAGCCTGCGGAAGAGCAGACGGTACCTCGCTACCTGCGCGTAACGGGCCAGCTCAAAGGCTCCCGTGAGGCCCATGTGGCAGCGGATGCTTCGGGCAAGGTTGTTGAGGCCCTCGTTGAGCGCGGCAGCGTTGTGAAGGCGGGTGATGTGTTGCTGAAGCTCGACAACAGCTCGGCCCTGCTTTCCTTGCGCGAAGCCGAGGCCAGCGTGGCATCGGCGCAGTTGAAATTGGATCTCGCCAGTGATGAGCTTAAGCGCAATGAGCCGCTGGCCTCTAGCAAGGCGATCTCGGGTGTGGATTATTCGCGCTTCAAGAATGACAAAGCCGGGGCTGAAGCCAGCCTCGCGGCTTCGGCCGCACGGCGCGACATCGCCAAAAAGGCGGTCGATGATGCGACGATTCGCGCGCCGTTTGCCGGTACCGTGGCGGAACGCCTCACCGATTTGGGTGAGTATGTGCGCCAGGATTCACAGGTGGTGCATCTGGTCGCGCTTGAGAAGCTGCACCTGTGGCTGAACGTGCCCGAAACCTCCGCTGGTGCGGTCAAGGAAGGCCAGCAGGTGACTTTTAATGTGCCCGCGTTTCCGCGTGATGTCTTCACCGGTGCAGTCAAGTTTATCGGGGCTTCAGTGCGTGAAAGCGCCCGTGATTTGATCGTTGAAGCGGAGGTGGCGAATGCGGATGGCAAGCTGAAGCCGGGGATGTTCGCCGAAGCAAGGATTACCTTGGGCGGTGCATTGGCCATCACTGTCCCTGCCGAGGCGCTGAAGGTGGAAGGCTCCAACCGCAAGGTCATGGTGGTGCATGACGGCCACATCGAAGAACGCTTGGTGGAGACCGGCGAGACGACCGAGCATGGCGTTGAAATCCGTCGCGGCGTCAACAAAGGCGAGGCCGTGGTGATAACCCCTGCGGCTGAGGCCGTGGACGGCGTGAAGGTGACCCTGGCGAATTAATTCATATCATTTGTTATCATGCAGTGGCTTGCCGCAATCTCTGTAAAGCGCCCCGTGTTCGCATCGGTGCTGGTGCTGGTCTTCGTCGTCGTGGGCGTGCTCGGCTACACCCGCCTGCCGGTGGACCGCTTCCCCAAGGTGGACTTCCCAAGCATCATGGTGCTCACCCGTCTGGACGGTGCGACGCCAAAGGAAATCGAAACCGAAATCACCGACAAGATCGAAGAAGCGGTGAACACGGTGAGCGGCATCGATGAACTGCGCTCCACTTCAACGGAAGGCATCTCGCAGGTATTGATCGCCTTCAATCTGGAAAAGAAAGTGGACGTGGCGGCCCAGGAGGTGCGCGACCGTGTGAACCGTATTCTTTCCACGCTGCCGGACAAGATCGATGCGCCCATCGTCGAAAAACTGGATCCGGATGCAGAGCCCATCATGAGCGTGTCGCTGGTGGCGGAGAAGCCCGTGCGCGAGATCAGCGAGTACGCCGACAAGGTGCTGCGTCGTCAGCTCGAAAGCGTGGCGGGCGTAGGGCAGGTGACCCTGCTGGGCGCGCGCAAACGCCAGATCAATGTGTGGCTCGATCCCGTGCGGTTGCGCGCCTTCGACCTTACTGCCGCTGATGTAGACAATGCGCTGAAGCAGCAAAATGTGCAGATCCCGGCGGGCAATGTGAAGAGTTCCGCCCGCGAAGTCGGACTGCGCATCATTGGCAAGGCTGAGAGTATTGATGACATCGGCCGGTTGGTGGTAAAAGAGAAGGAGGGCGGACTGGTGAGGCTGAGCGATGTGGGTCGCATTGAAGACGGTTCCGAAGACCTGCAAACCGTGGCCCGCCGCAATGGCCAGCCGACCGTGACTCTTTCCATTCGCAAGCAGTCGGGCGAAAATACCATCGCAGTGGTGGATGCTGTGAAGGATCGCATCGCGGACCTGACCAAGACCCTGCCCGCAGGCTACAAGGTGGAGATCGTGCGCGACAACTCGCTGATTATCCGCACCAGCACCGATGCCGTGAAGGAACACTTGGTACTTGGCTCGATCTTTGCCGCACTGGTGGTGTTGTTCTTCCTCGGCAATGGCCGTGCCACCGTAATTTCTGCGTTGGCGATTCCTACGTCCATCATCTCTAGTTTCGGCGTGATGTGGGTGGCGGATGTGACTTTGAATTCGATCAGTCTGGTGGCCCTGGCGCTGGCCGTGGGCATCGTGATTGATGATGCTATCATCGTGGTGGAGAACATTTTCCGCCACATCGAGGAGAAGAAGCAGAACCCCTTTGAGGCCTCGATCAATGGCACTAAGGAGATTGGGCTGGCGGTGATGGCCACCACGTTTTCGTTGCTGGCAGTCTTTGTGCCGGTGGCTTTCCTTAGCGGCATTGTGGGCAAGTTCCTCAGCAGCTTCGGGCTCACCATGTCCTTCGCCATTGTCGTGTCCTTGCTCGTTAGCTTCACGCTCGCACCTGCATTGTCGGCACGCATGCTGAAGATCACCAAACCCAATCTTTTGGAGCGCGGCATGGCGCGGCTGGTGAATGTGTTTTATCGTCCACTGGAAGCCGTTTACATGGCGCTGCTGCGTGTTTCCATGCGTCATCGCTGGGTGGTCGTGCTTGCCTGCTTCGGGGCCTTGTACACGGTGGGGCCTATGATGAAGAAGGTGCAGAAGGCCCTGCTGCCGCCTGCTGAGGAAGCCGAATTTCTGGTGAACTTGCGCACGCCTGAAGGCACCACTCTGGCCGCTACGGACCTGATCGCTGAGCGCGTAGCACGCGACATTCGCAAGGTGACCGGGGTAGAATACACGTTGCTCACCATCGGCGACAACGACCAGCGCACGCCCAACAAGGCGGGCATCTATGTACGTCTCATTGACCCAGCGAAACGCACGGAAGACCAGCAGCAGATCATGGACCGCGTACGCAAAGAAGTCGTGACCAAATACCCTGAATCGCTGCGCATGACTGTGCTTCAGGTGCCGCCGTTCAGTACCGGCCAGTCGAGCGCGAACGTGCAGTACATCATTGCGGGTCCTGATCTGGAGAAGATCAACAAAGCGGCGGAGGCGGCACTCATAGAGGTGCGCAAGATTCCGGGCATCCGCGATGTGGACAGCACGTTAATCAACGGCAAGCCAGAGATTGTTGCAAAGGTAGACCGTGCCAAGGCAGGCCAAATGGGCGTGAACATCGCTGATCTTTCCTCCACTCTTCGCCTGCTAGTGGGTGGTGCGGACGTTTCCACCTACAACGAGGGCGGCGAGGAGTACGATATCCACCTGCGCTCGGAAGAACCTTATCGCAATAGCGAGGAAGCGCTGAGCATGCTCTCGGTGCCATCGACAAAGGCTGGCCCCGTGGCGTTGTCCAATCTGGTGCGCCTGGAACCACGTGAAGGCCCGGCAGAAATCAATCGCGCCAATCGCCGCCGCCAGGTCACCATCATGGCCAATCCCGCCCCAGGATTTGGCGAGGCACAGATCGTTGAAGCGATTGATGCCATTGTGAAGAAGCAGGGTCTGGGGCCGGAGTATGAGACGGCTCCCACGGGCCGGTCCAAGGAATTGAAGAAAGCGGGCGCGGCGTTTGTCACCGCCTTTGGCATGGCCTTCATCTTCATGTACTTGATCCTGGCGGCACAGTTTGAATCGTGGATTCATCCTTTCACCATCCTGCTTGCTTTGCCTCTCACTCTGCCTTTTGCCTTGTTATCATTGCTGCTGTTCGGACAGTCGCTGAACATCTTTTCCGTGCTCGGCATCCTAGTGCTGTTCGGCATGGTAAAGAAGAACGGCATCCTGCAAATTGACCACACCAACCAGCTTCGAGAGAAAGGCATGAGCCGCCTGGAGGCCATCTTGCAGGCGAACAAGGACCGATTGCGCCCCATCCTCATGACCACTGCGGCCTTCGTTGCTGGCATGATTCCACTAATGTTTGCAAAAGGCGTGGGCGCTGCGTTCAACAATGCCACGGCGGGCGTTATCATTGGCGGCCAGACCCTGTCTTTACTGCTGACATTGCTTGCCACTCCCGTCTTTTACTCCTTGTTTGATGATATGATCACGTGGCGCAGCCGAAGGGCTGAAAAGCGTGCCGCAGCCATCGCCGCCACCCCATCCGTAGCTCTATGAAAACCCAGTACCTCCCGTTGTTCGCCCTGCTCCTCGGCTCCTGCGCCGTCGGCCCCGACCACACCAAGCCCGATGCCACAGACATCACGCCTGCCAAATGGAAATGGAAGTCAGCCAATCCCCGTGACAACGCGCCCAAGGGCGAATGGTGGAGAGTGTTCAAGGATAGCGAATTGAACCGCCTTGAAGGCCTGGCCGTTGCCAGCAACAACGATCTCCGCGCCGCAATCGCCCGCATCGAGCAAGCCCGTGCTGTACTCGGCGCTACTGCTGTTGCCTATATTCCCGATGTGTCGCTGGGTGGTCTCGCCAAGCGCGAGCGCACCTCGGGAAACCAGCCCACTCCGGTGCCGATTGCGATTCCTTCGTCCCGTATCAATACCTTCCAGATCGGTGCGAATCTAAGCTACGAGATTGATTTGTGGGGCCGCATCCGCCGCTCTCTAGAATCGGCCCGCGCGGATGCCGAAGGCACTGTTGCCGATTATCAGAACGTGCTGCTGAGCCTGACTGGCGAAGTGGCGGCTGATTACTTCCAACTGACCGCCCTTGATGCGGAATTGGCCGTGCTGCGCCGCACACTAGAGTCGCGCGAGAAGAGTCTGGGCATTATTGATCAACGCTTTAAGGCCGGGGTGTTGCCAGAAGTCGATGCCGCCCGGGCCCGCAGTGAACTCGCCACCACTCACGCGGATGTGGCGGACGTGCAGCGTCAGCGTGGGGAACTAGTGGCCGTGATAGCCTTGCTGTGCGGCCAGCCTGCGAGCACCTTCAGCATCAAGGAACGCATCTCGACCGCGAGCCCCCCCAGCATTCCAGCGGGTATCCCTTCGGATGTACTTGAGCGGCGTCCCGACATCGCCAGTGCTGAGCGCAAGGTGGCTTCCAGAAGCGCGCAGATTGGCGTTGAAAAGTCGGCTTACTTTCCAGCCGTCCGCCTCACCGGCGATGGCGGTTATTTGAGTAAGGACACGGACAGCTTGTTCAGTGCGGGCAGCCGCGTCTGGTCCATTGGGCCGAGTGTGAGCGTGCCCGTTACCGGCTTCTTAGTGACCAAGGCAAGAGTGCAGCGTGCCAGAGCCGCACATGAAGAAACGATCGCTGGCTACCGTCAGGCCGTGCTTGGCGCAGTGAAGGATGTGGAAACCTCACTCACGCAGATTCATTATCGCGGCCAGCAAGTGGCAGCCCAGGCCGATGCCGTAGCTGCCGCCGCCCGTGCTACAGACCTCGTGCGCAGCCGCTATGAAGGCGGCGCTGTGAGCTTTCTGGAACTCCTCGATGCTGAACGCACGAGCCTCCTTTTGGAACGCCAAGCCGCACAGGTGAAGGCCCAGCGCCTCATCGCCACCGTGCGCCTGATCAAGGCACTGGGCGGAAGCTGGGGCAGCGGCGGCAGCGGGAAATAATCAGTCCTGAGTTTTGAAGGCCGTATAAGTCGGAAATGACTTATACGGCTTTTTTGTTGTCAGCTACGACAACTTGCGCTTGAAGTCCTCGTAGCCAAATCGCTTCACCACGCGCAGCTCATCCGTTTCCGGATCGTAAGTGTCGATGTCGGGGTGGGGGACGCCGTTGAAAGTGGTGGTCTTCACCATGGTGTAATGCGCCATGTCAGTGAAGACCAGCTTCTGGCCGATCTGGAGCGGCTCAGCAAAGGAGTAGTCGTTGATGATGTCGCCCGCGAGGCAGGTCATGCCACCTAACCGGTAGGTGTGGGGAAGCACGCCCGGAAAGTCCGCGCCAATGATGTGGGCACGGTAGGGCATCTCCAGTGTGTCCGGCATGTGCGCCGTGGCGGAGGTGTCGAGGATGGCCGTGGGGAGGGGATCGGACTCCAGCGCTTCCGATTCATCGAAGAGGCTGGCGAAGGTGACTCCAAGCACATGCACGTCGAACGGGAACAAAGTCCCCTTGGCATCACGGAAGATGTTGTCGGGCCTGGCGTCGGCAACACTGATGCCGTCGCTGTTCTGATAGGTGTTTTCGCGCACCTTGAGGAAGCCCAGGGCGGCGAACCAGCTTTCAATCTGGGTGTCGCTGGCACGCTCTCCCTGAATGAAGCCCTGGCTGGTCAAGATACGGAGGCCGTCTGGCGCGGTTACAACGCCCTCAAGCCGCCAGTCGACACCCAGCAGCAAGCGGCAGGCCAGTACATTTCCGAGATAGGCTTTCGCCTCCCCGCGCGCGCCGAAGTTTGGCGGCTTTGTAAGCTTCAGCACACGACCCGCTTCATTGTCCAGGTAGACATCGTGTTCACTGGCTCCTTCGAGTTCAGTGGACTTCTCGGTGTACCGGGCGAGGGCGGTGTGTTCGATCAACCAGCCGCTTTTTTGGGCCCAGCCAAGAAGGGATTCGGTCTCGGAGTTGATCCGTTGCGCCGCATCTGCGCTATCAGTTCTTCCCGGGGCGTTTTCGAGGCATTCAATGAGTGCTCTTGCTGCGCCAACTGAATCTGCCGCAGTGCGATATCGGAAAGAATGGGTGCTACCTTGGCCATGATTTTTGATAGTACTGTCGGCAGTGGAGATTGCAACCGTGGAGCGTTTCTTCTCCCCTACCATATCCAACACGCTGGCCACGAGGTAACCGGTGTTTAGCGCGATGGCTTCACCGGGCTCCAGGTACACTTCCTTTCCCCAGCGCTGCTTGAAGCCTTGTATAAGCTTGATGAGGCGGTCCACATCGTAGTTGTTGCGGGTGATGTGGTGGCCGCCGCCCATGTTCACCCATTTCACCTGCTCCAGGAACTTGGGGAAGCGCTTTTCCACAGCGCCGACAACGCGTTCCAGAGTGTCAGAATTTTGTTCGCATAGCGCGTGGAAGTGCAAGCCCTCCAGGCCGCTGAGGTCTTCACCTTCCAGGGCTTCGTCGCGGGTGCCAAGACGGCAGCCAGGGGAGCAAGGATCGTAGAGGGAGACTTCCACTTCCGAGTGCTCGGGGTTTACCCGCAGGCCTGGGCTGGGAGCGTGGCCGCGTGCCTTCGCCGCCTCGATCATTGGGCGAAACTTGTGCCACTGGCGCGGCGAGTTGAAGCTGATGTGATGGGCGATCGGTATGATCTGGCGCATCTCCTCGTCTTTGAAAGCAGGAGCGTACACATGCACTTCCTTGCCAAACTCCTCATGGGCCAGCAGAGCCTCATGCAGGCCGCTTGCGCAGCAGCCGCTGAGATACTGGCGCACAAGGCCAAAGGTGGAGAACATAGAGAAGCCCTTGAGCGCGAGCAGCACCTTGCAGCCTGATTCGCGCTGGACCATGGCGAGCTTTTCCAGGTTCTGGCGCAGCAGCTCGAGATCGACCACGTAGGCGGGCGTTTCCACACGGTTCAGATCGAAGCGCGGGGCAGTTTGTTCAAGGGCATGCGGGGGGATTTCGGCGGCCATTGGTCCATTCAAGAGAGGCAGGAGCAGGGGGCAATGATGGTTTGCGAAAACCTTGAATGAACAGTATTGCGAATAGTGTTTGCTATTCTTTCCAATGGCACGACAGGTGGCGAAGCTAGACCACCCGATCAGAGGCAAGTCATTGGCAGTTCATCAGGTGAGTCTTTGCATTCGGTGGTGTTCTAAACCCGGCAGTCGGGGCCAGTCTTGTTTTTGGCGGCGACGTTCCGCTGACCAACGATATGAACACCAAGATGTATGTGGGGAACCTTCCCTTCAGTGCCAGCGATGCCGAGCTCCGTGAACTTTTTGCACAATACGGCGATGTGACGGATGTGCATCTGCCAATGGACCGTGAAATGGGCCGCCCACGCGGTTTTGCGTTTGTCACCATGGGTGACGCAACCGCTATGAACAACGCTATCCGCGCCCTCAACGGCAAGGAATGGCAGGGCCGTGCCCTTTCCGTCAACGAAGCCCGCCCTCGTGAAGAGCGTCCGGCCTTCGGTGGTGGCGGCGGCGGTGGCGGTGGTCGTCGCGAAGGCGGTGGCGGTGGCTACGGTGGTGGCGGCGGCGGTGGCCGTCGTGACGGTGGCGGTGGTGGCGGTGGTGGCGGCGGCGGTGGCCGTCGTGATTCCGGCGGCGGCGGCGGTGGCCGCTGGTAAGCAGCCCAGCTTTGATACTTTTAGGCGTAACCTCGCAAGAGGTTACGCCTTTTTTGTGCCGACAGGGTAAGGGGAAGCGATCGCCGAACAACATTAAAACGGGGTAACCTTCGTGAACGCGCCTGATTGAGCTTGTAGGGGTGCGCCGAGTTTGCTACTCACCTTGACTCATGAAGGGTTTGTTCACTCAGGGCGTGGCGGTGTTGTTCTCAGAACCGCCTAGCCTCGCACAGCTTAGGGGCTTGCTGGAGGACTATGAAATCACGTCCGAAAACCCGCTCGGGACTAGCCACTGGGAGACTGAGAGCGCTTCCT
>JAQGPI010000101.1 GCA_028293175.1 Verrucomicrobiaceae bacterium
CATCACCATCTATCGCAACGGCCAGCAGACGAGCCAGAAGATAAGCAATACCAATAGCCTGCTGGGCACGGATCGCATCGACGGCATCAAGACTGGCAACACCCCGGCCTCGGGCGGCTGCGTGGCCATCACTGCCGACCGCCCCGCCACGGTGGTGAAGCAGGACGCTAACAACAATCTCATCTATCGCCACCGCATGATCGTGGTGGTGATTGGTTCCGCCGATCCCTTTGGCGAAGCTCGCGGCATCCTGCGCCAAGCATGGCAGGCCTATGACGTGTGGATGAATGCTGGCCGCCCCGTGACGGATCAGAAGCAGCTCATCACGCATTTCTAACTTTTTCTTCAACCCTTTCCTCCGACTTCTCCTCTCCCACTATGCGTATCGGTATTCTCAACAGCGGCGGCGACTGCCCCGGACTCAATGCAGTGATTCATGGCGCCGTGAGCGCTGCCAGCAACCTTGGCTGGGAAGTGATCGGATTTCGCGATGGCTTCGAAGGCCTGCTACCTCCCGGCGATTACATGATGCTGGATCCCACCCGCACCATTGGCATCATGAAGATGGGCGGCACCATTCTGGGCACCACCAACAAGGGCCATTTCGTGGCCAAGGTGGGTGCTGGAAACGTGGCTGAAGTTCCACAGGAAATCGTCGATAAAGCCAAGACCACCCTGCGCCATCTGGAAATCGGTGCGCTGATAGTCGTGGGCGGCGACGGCAGCTTGACCACCGCCCTGCAGCTCAACCGCCAGGGAGTGAACACCATCGGCGTACCGAAGACCATCGACAATGATTTGCAGGCCACGGCGATGACCTTCGGCTTTGATTCCGCCTACGCAACCGTGGTGGATGCGCTGGACCGCCTGCATACGACGGCTGAGAGCCACAAGCGCGTGATCGTACTTGAAGTGATGGGCCGCAACGCAGGCTGGATTGCCCTCTATGGCGGCATGGCAGGCGGCGCAGATGTCATTCTGCTGCCAGAGATTCCGTTCAACCTGGACGTCATCGCCAACTTCATCAATCAACGCGACGCCCAAGGCCATCACAGCACGTTGGTAGTTGTCGCCGAAGGTGCCAAGCTGGAAAGCGGCGAAACTGTCCTCAAAGCAAAGACCAACACTAAGGGTGAAGACCGTCTCGGCGGCATTGGCGAGCGCGTGGCTGCCGATATTGAACGGCTTACCGGCAAGGAAACTCGTTCCTGTACCCTGGGCCACCTTCAACGCGGCGGTGCGCCGACAGCCCTGGACCGCATCCTGGGCGTGCGTTTCGGCGTGAAAGCCGTGGACCTCATCAAGGACGGCAAGTTTGGCCGCATGGTGAGCTATCAGCAGTACCATGTGGGTGATGTGCCGATCGAAGACGCCGTGATGAAGCTGCGCACCGTGGCCAAGGACAGCGAAATCGTCGCCGCCGCACGCAGCATCGGCACGTGTTTTGGGGATGTAGTGTAGGTAGGCTTGCCACTTTCCAGCGCCGGGTGTGTGATTTGCAGTCACGCACCCGGCTTTTTATTGCCTCAAAACCATAGGCTATCCGCACAAAAAACGGCAGCCAGTTCCCGGCTGCCGTTCTCAATAGTTTTGCGGATCTTAGCCTTCCGACTCAGCCGAAGCAGGAGCAGGCTCGCCTTCGCTCTGCGCGGCGGCATCCTTTTCCTTCATCGCGGCCTTGCGGCTCATCTTCACGCGGCCCTTGTCATCAATGCCGAGGCACTTGGCGGTGACGATGTCGCCCACCTTGACGACGTCTTCCGTGCGGTTCACGCGGAAGTCGGCGAGTTCGCTGATGTGGATCAGGCCGTCCTTCTTTCCACCCAGGTTCATGAAGGCGCCGAAGTTCGTCGTGCTGACGATCTTGCCGGTGTAGATCTTGCCCACTTCGATTTCAACGGACACGCCGCTGATCATCTCGATGGCGCGATCCAGTGATTCCTTGCGGTTCGCATACACATACACGGTGCCGTCGTCTTCGATGCTGATTTCAGCGCCAGACTCGGCCTGGATGCCCTTGATGTTCTTGCCGCCAGGACCGATGAGCTCACCGATCTTGTCAGGATTGATCTTGAGGACTTCGATACGCGGCGCGTACTTGCTCAGCGGCTTGATTTCGCTGATCACGGAATTCATGACGCTGAGAATCTCGGTACGACCGGTCTTGGCCTTCACGATGGCTTCCTCAAGGATGCTCAGGGGGATGCCGGGGAGCTTTAGGTCAAGCTGATAGCCGGTCACGCCTTCGCTGGTGCCGCAAAGCTTGAAGTCCATGTCGCCGAAGTGGTCTTCGGAGCCCAGGATGTCAATCATCGTCACGTAGCGGGACATCTTGTCATTCGCATCGAACTCGGAAACCAATCCCACGCTGATGCCACCCACAGGGCGGATCAGAGGCACGCCGGCATCCATGAGTGCCATGACGCCGGAGCAAACCGAGGCCATCGAGGTGGAACCATTGGATTCCATCACTTCGCTGCTGATACGGATGGCGTAGGGGAACTTTTCCTTGGTAGGAATCACTGGCTCGATGGAACGCTCAGCTAGAGCGCCGTGACCGATTTCGCGACGGTTCTGACCACCAAAGCGTCCGCATTCGCCGACGCTGAAAGGAGGGAAGTTGTAATGCAAGATGAAGCGCT
Organism: Verrucomicrobiaceae bacterium; assembly: GCA_028293175.1. Lineage (GTDB taxonomy): Bacteria > Verrucomicrobiota > Verrucomicrobiia > Verrucomicrobiales > Verrucomicrobiaceae > CAINXC01. The sequence continues at coordinate 2,643 of JAQGPI010000101.1, forward strand.
TGGATTCCGGGCCACCTGCGTAGGTGTCCATTTCCTGGGCTTCGTCAGCAGGAGCCAGAGTAGCGATGGCCAGGGCCTGGGTTTCGCCACGGGCGAAGAGGGCGGAACCATGCACGCGGGGCAGCACACTGGCTTCGCCGGAAAGCTGGCGGAGCTGGTCCAGACCACGACCGTCGCAACGGTTCTTCTTGTCCAGGATGGAGATGCGGAACGCCTTCTTCTGGAGGTAGTCGAATGCCTGGCTGATTTCGAAGCCGGTGGCAGTCGGGAACTGGGCCTTGATGGCCACTTCCACTTCATCCTTGAGAGCGCCTACGGCCTTATTGCGGGCCACTTTGGAAGGCTGATAGAGAGCGCCTTCGATGCGGTCGCCAGCGATCTGGTAGGCGACTTCCAGCAGTTCATCCTTCACCAGCATGAGAGGGACTTCGCGCTTGGCCTTGCCGGCCAGCTTGGCGAGTTCCACTTGTGCGGCGACAATCTTGGTCACTTCGCTCTGGGCGAAGTACAGGGCCTTCACGAACTCTGCTTCAGGCAGTTCGTTGGCAGCACCTTCGATCATGATGACGTCGGTCGCATTGCCCACGTACACAAGGTCGAGATCGCTGTCGAGGCGCTCGGTCTGGGTAGGATTGACAATGAAGTTGCCGTCCACTCGGCCGATGCGCACGGCACCCACAGGGCCAGCGAAAGGAATGTCCGAAACACAAAGCGCGGCGGAGGCACCGTTGATGGCCAGGATGTCCGGATCGTTTTCACCGTCCGCGCTGAGCAGAAGTGCTACGACCTGGGTTTCATAGAGATAGCCTTTCGGGAACAACGGACGCAAAGGGCGGTCCGTCATGCGGCAGGTAAGGATTTCCTTTTCGGTAGGGCGGCCTTCACGCTTGAAGTAGCCACCTGGGAGGCGGCCAGCGGCGGATGCCTTTTCCTTGTATTCCACGCTCAGGGGGAACCAGTCCTGACCGTCCTTCACCTTGGTGGCGGAGACGGCAGTCACGATGACCACGGTGTCGCCGAGACGCACGGTCACAGCTCCGTCAGCGAGCTTTGCGAGCTTGCCGGTTTCGATTTCAATAGTGCCCTGTCCGAGGGCTGCAGTTACTTTATGTATGGCCATATCTTGGCTTGTCTTTCTTGTTTTGTTTAGGGGGAATAGGAAGGCAGCCGGTCACGGAAGTGCGGAGTCAAGCAGGCATGAATTTTCCAGGCACAAATGCCTGGGCTGGCCTTGGTTGAGGTGCGGCTGAAAGTCTCACTGAATGAGACCTGATGGCTCAGAACACTTGGCTCTGAGAGGCATCAAGCGATGAAGCCGGTAGGAAATACGCCAAGACCATTAAAGCCCTCTGACGCGATTTCGGAGTCCGACCCCAAAACGACCGAAGGGTGATGGAGAACCATCACCCTTCGAAAATTTGATGCTAGCGGCGCAGAGACAGGCTGCTAAGCAGGCCCTTGTAGCGCTCTTCGGAAGTGCGCTTGAGGTAATCAAGGAGCTTCCGGCGACGGGCGACCATCTTCAAGAGGCCGCGACGTGTGCTGTGGTCACCGCTGTGGGTGGCCAGATGCTGGGTGAGGTAGTTGATACGGTCCGTCAAGCGAACGACCTGCACATCGGAACCACCGGTGTCTTTGTCGTGCAACTGAAAGGGCTTTGTATCTTGGAATGTAACTTGGCTCATGTTCTGGATTTGGCTGGCCTGCCTACTTGGCGGGCAAGTGGAGATCGTATTTTGGGAGCCCGGATTCAACCACACAACGATTGGATGGCAAGAGGAATGTCGGGTTATGCACAATCTTTCCGCCGACCTGCGACTCTGGTTCGTTAGCAGAAATAGCTGCCTCTTGCACAACGGCCCTTCCGGGGCCATCTCTGGCCCCGCATTCACCCCTGACCACGCTTTCATCGTGCTCCGCACCGTTCTCAAATCCAAGCTTCACCGCGCCACCATCACTGATGCCAACATCAATTACGAGGGCAGCATCACCATTCCTACCGACCTCATGGAGGCTGCGGACATCTGGGACGGCGAAAAGGTGCTCGTGACTTCCGTCACCTCTGGGGCACGACTGGAAACGTATGTGATCCCCGGTCCCGCTGGCTCCGGCCAGATCGTGATCAACGGTGCCGCCGCCCACCTGATCAACACCGGCCACATGGTTACCATCATGGCCTGGGGCCTGAGCGCCGAGCCCGTGAAGCCTCTGCGCCTTCTGCTCGATGCGCAGAACAAGATTGTGCCGAAGAAGGTCCTGTAGGAGCGGCCACCTTCGCTGAATGACGAAGCTTGGGTGAGGAACCCAGAATGAATCTCGAATGACCGGGCCCTCTCAAGGCGTTGGGTAAGCTAGGAGCGCATGCTCCTTCGTCATTTCGGCTTCGTCATTCCTCCCATGCCTCCGACCCGCACGCGCTACGGCGTCATCCTGTTTGCCGTTACGCTTGGCATCATCACCTACATTGACCGGGTGTGTATCTCCAAGTCCCAGTCCTTCATTCAAGGCGACCTGGGGCTGACGAATATCCAGATGGGCACCGTGTTCAGTGCCTTCGGCCTAGCCTACGCCCTGTTTGAGATCCCCACTGGCTGGATGGGCGACCGTATCGGGCCACGACGCATGCTTATGCGCGTGGTGGCGTTTTGGTCCCTCTTCACCGCCCTCACCGGCTACGCTTGGAACTATGCTTCCATGGTAGTCTGCCGCTTCCTTTTTGGAGCGGGTGAAGCCGGTGCGTTTCCGAACATGACGAAAATGTTCACCATCTGGCTGCCGCAACGCGAGCGCGGCATGGCCCAGGGCATCACATGGCTTTCCGCACGCTGGGGTGGTGCCTTCACTCCCCTGCTCGTCGTGTGGGTGCTTGGTTTCATGAGCTGGCGGCACGCCTTTGTGCTGTTCGGTGCCCTCGGCGTGATTTGGGCGGTGCTCTTCTACCGCTGGTTCCGCGACAATCCGCGTGATCACCCCGGCATCAACGAAGCCGAATTTGCCCTGATGGAAGGCTGTGAAAAGAACCTCGATACCCACGCCGCCGTGCCTTGGAACAAGTTCCTCCGCAGCCCCACCGTGCTGCTGCTCTGGCTCTACTATTTCTGCATTTCCTACGTCTGGTACTTCTACATCACGTGGCTGCCCAAGTACATGACCGACGCCCTGCACTTTGATCCCAAGGACAAAATGGCAGCGCTGCTGGGTGGCCTGCCACTGCTGCTGGGCGGCATGGGCTGTTTCCTCGGTGGCTGGCTCGCCAGTCGTTTCATGCACAGGCACGGCGGCCTAGGCCGTGCGCGCCGCCTGCTCGGGGTCTTCGGCACCCTAGGCGCGGGCATCATGCTCATCGTTGCCACCTTCATGGGCAGCCCGGTGCTCGCCATGATTGCCATGGGTTTGTCCGGCTTCTTCAATGATCTAACCATGTCTGGAGCCTGGAGCGCCTGCATGGATGTCGGCGGTAAAAACGCTGGCACCCTTTCCGGCAGCATGAACATGATGGGCAATCTAGGCGGCGCTCTCAGCCCATACCTTACCCCCTATATTTTGGAAGCCTCCGGCCAGAACTGGAATGTCGTCATCTGGGTAGCGGCTGGCACTTATGCCATCGCTTCGCTGTGCTGGGTGTTCATCGATCCGGTGACGCCGATTGAGGAAGCGGCCTAAAATCTCCCATCTCGGAAAGCCTCCTGTCCACAACACTTATAGCCCCTTGGATGGCTCTTCCTTGCACAGCCAGCCGAGCACCCGCTCATTGTCATAGCTCCACAGACCGTTGATGCAGCTAAGAGGCAGGCTTTCCCTTGATGAAGTAAACGGACCCGGATTTTGCTGCACGATCTCCACTTTCGAATCGGTCACGGCGGCCACAATGGCCACGTGACCATACGCATTCCAAAACGAGGGACCGAACACCAGCAAATCATCCGGCCTGGGCCTGGAATGGCTGCCATTCACATGCTGAATCAGGTTGCGCTGGGGATTGCGTGAACCATCGGCCACCGCAGCATTGAAAAACTCCCTGGCATGGCCAAAGGAGTCTGGCATTTCATGGTGCAGGTGCTCGTAATAGTAGCGCTTCACGAACTCCACGCATTGGTACTGGAGGCCCAGATTGCAGCCATTCGGCGCGAGGTTCCTTCCCGAGCAATGATTCACCCCGCCGTTGTAGAAAGCGGTCACGTCGTTCAGTCTATCCACCTCCTCGCCAACATGGTGGCGAGGATTCAGATTCCAAGTTACAGCGACTTTCCAAGCAACTGGGTGGGCAGCACGATGGCCAGGATGGAAAGCAATGTGATGCGACGGTATTTGAAAGCAAGGCTCACAACCCCTACTTCTTCGCTGCCAAATCCGCCGCAGGCAACCCCGTAAAAGCCTTCCATTGGGCTTCGCTCTGCGCCTGGGTCATGATGCCGTCATGGACCCACAATCCATAACGCACGCGGAGCTTTTTTGTATCAGTCACTTCAAGGGTGCTTTCAGGTGTTAGACAGGCCCCCATCCAGCCGTCCTTGCGCACGTGGAAGGCAGTAGGGTTCTGCGGATTGCTGGGGTGATTCATGAGCGTGATGCCGGCAAAGCCATCGGCATCATTGGTAATGCGGCCGCTGTAATCGCACCAGCGGGCGGGCTTGCGGAAGATCTGGTCTTCATTGACCTGGCCCTCGCTGTTCAGGATGCGACCACCGCCATCCTTCTCGCCAATGCTCTTGGCCACGCGCACGGCTACAAGGCCGAAGAATGTGGTCCCGAATGTGGAAGTCATGCCCTTGGGGACCGCGAACTCCGCATCAATGATCATGAGCCAGCTCTTCGCGCCATCGAGCGGGCGCACCTCGCAGCGACGGGTCTCAATGAGCTGCACGGCATTGTCTGAAGCGCGCACCCAGTGATTGGTCATCTGCATCACCGCTGCTTCATTGGTATCATCGTAGCGGTCCACGCTCTTGGTCACGATGCGGCCCTGGATCTTCGCATGATCGCCCCAGAAATCGATGCCGTTCACATTGTTGTGCGCAAGCCAGACGCTGTTGTGATGGCTATGCGTGACCGGATCATGCGGATGTCCCATGCGCGTGAGGCTGACGCCTTTGGAGCTCATGATCGGGTACCAAAACGGCCGCATGTCCGCCGCATCTGAATGGCTGGCCGTGAGTTCCTTGCCATCAAGCTGGAAGGAAGAAATGGCATGCGGCATCGGCAGCACCTGCATGTGCGGCACAGGCAATGCCGAGGGCAAGGGATTGTCCTGAGCAAGAACAGGCGAAGCAAGGATGGCGAGGAGAGACAGCAAGCGCATGAGGCGAATACGCCGTCATCCCGCCCTTTCGTGCTCTCTGTGCACTTTTGTGGCCAGCCCTGACCTATGCCTTCATATCCGCAAACACCAGCCGCCCTGCCGCCGTTTGCGTGGTACCGGAGATCATCACGCGCACCGTCTGGCCCATGCGCGAGGCCGCTTGATTCACCACAATCATCGCGCCGTCCGGCATGTAGCCCACGGCTTGATGC
>JAQGPI010000106.1 GCA_028293175.1 Verrucomicrobiaceae bacterium
AACCTTACCTGGGGTCGTGCGACCCCAGGCTATTCACGGAGAACCACGCTGTGGTTCGGGCGTTTCAACTTCTGAAATAGGCCCCACCCCAGCCAGCTTCCTGGCATAGCCCAGGGTGTCGATTTCATCGGGCCGCTTGTCATGGCGGATCGCCTTGATTCTTGGAAAACGCAGGGCGAGACCGCTGTCGTGGCGGTCGCTGGGCTGGATGCTGTCGAAGGCAATCTCCAGCACGGTATCGGGGACCACGGTGCGTACCCGGCCGCGAGTGCTGAGGGTGTTTTCGGTGAAGTGCTCGGTGAGCGTTTCAATCTCCGCATCCGTGAGGCCGCTGTAGGCCTTGCCGATGGTGCGTAGCTGGCCATTGGACTCATCGCGCACGGCAAAGGTGTAATCACTGAGCACATGGTTGCGCTTGCCGTTGCCTTGCTCGGCCTTGACCACCACGACATCAAGGGTGGAGAAGGCTTTCTTGAGCTTGAGCCAGGCCTTCCCGCGCCTGCCGGGGGTGTAAAGGCTGTTGGGGGATTTGATGATGAGGCCCTCATTGCCGCGTCGGCGAGCGGCGAGGAAGGCCATCTCGATTTCTTCGGAAGAGGTGGCGGTGAAGCGCTCAATCCTAGCCAGGCCGGGGGGCAGTTGCAGGGATTCCAGCACCTGCCGCCGCTCGGTGAGTGGCAGTTGCAGCAGCGATTCGCCATTGCGCCAGAGCACATCGAAAATCACGTACTGCACGCTGATGGCGCTGGGCATGAACAAGTCTTCCTGATCGCGGCGGCCCAGGCGTTTTTGCAGATCAAAGAAGGTGAGCTTTTCGGTGCCGCTGTGGGCGATGATTTCCCCGTCCAGAATGAGTTCGTCGGCAAGCTGCGCGGCGGCGCTTTTGACCTCCGGAAACTGTTGGCCGATGGGTTTCAAGTCGCGGGTGTAAATCTCCACGCCTTGCGCGGTGCGATGCACTTGGGCGCGGATGCCGTCGAACTTGTCTTCCAGCCACACGCTGTCCGTTTGCAGGCGGTCCCAGATGTCATCGGCGGTTTCTTCTGGGGAGGCGAGCATCACCTTCACCGGCACCATGGGCCGGGGCTGGGCTGTGTGCAGAGCGTGTTGGCGGGCCAGGATGGCGGCGCTGCCGATATCGCCCGCCAGCATGGCCGCCTCGCGCACCGCATCGGCAGGTTCGGCAAAGGCTTCAGCGACGGCTTCTTCAATGAGGCCTTCCTTGGAACCCATGCGCAGGTCGCCGCTCATCAGGCGCACCAGCCAGGAGCCTTCGCTGGCACTGAGCGTGGCGAGCCGGTCACGCATGATCTGGGTCTTGGCTACGGGGCCACGAGCCTGGCGGAGGGCATCAAAGAAGGTCTTTAGCGCAGGCAGGCTGAAGCTTTCATCCGGCTTCAAAGAGGTGGCACGCTGAAGCACCAAAAAAGCCGTGCGGCCAGCATCGGCCTGGGAACGTGAAATGGCATTGTATTCATCCTCGCGCAGGCCGCTCACATCCAGTAAAGCGCGGCGCACGATGGCCCAGCCAGCGTTGAGCGCCTCCCCTAAAATGGCGCTGAAATAGCGCACGGCCACCGACAGCTCTTCATCGGTGGCAAGGCCGCGCAAGTAGTCGCTGAGGTGCGTGATCTTTTTGAGCCGCGAGCTTTCTTCCGCCGTGCGTTCACAGGCACGCGCCCACTGGCCAAAGCCACTCACTGGGTTGTCCACAGGTGCCACCGGCACCGAAGCCGTCGCAGTGGGCTTTTCGGATTCAATGCTCAACTCAAGCTGATCGGAAAGCCCAAGCGCCCACGCTTCATAGCCACGTCGCCGCAGATCCGCCGCAAATTCCCGCGTGTAGCCATGCACCGTCAGCACGCGCCGGGGCTGCACCAGCTCCACGGTTTGCACCAGTTCCGGGTAGTCCGCATGATCGCTCAGCGGAAACACCTCATCTACCTGATAGCGATACTTCGCGCCCGGCTGCAAGGCCCAGCCAGAAAGCATCGCCGTGCGCGCCACCTTGAGCTTGCGGATGGCAATCGACTTCGTGCCCATGGGCGGAAAGATCAGCACATGGCCCGCCGCTTCCTTGGGGTCGAATTCGCGATACACAGGCAGGTCCGGCACCTCGGCGGCGCATACCTTCATCAGCTTCATCACCGAGCTGTGCAGCATGATGGGTGCACCCGCTTCCTTGAGGGCAAACAGGATCTCCTGCGCCTTGCCCAGAGAGTAGCCAAGCAGCACCGGAATGCCGTGCTCATCCAAGGTCTCGCGCACAAATTTGAGCATGGAGGCAACGATTTCGCCGATGGGCGGGAAAGTGAACTGCGGCAGGCCGAAGGTGGTCTCCATGATCAGCGTATCCGCCTTGAGGAGTTCGGCGCGCTGGGCGGTGAGCCCCTGGCGAAGCTTGTAATCACCGGTGTACAGCAGCGTGGCACCATCGCTCCGGCGCGTGATGTGGATCATCGCCGAGCCCAGGATATGACCCGCTGGCACAAGCTGCAGAGTGTGCCCTTTCCAAGTGTAGGGCTCGCCAAATTCCAGCGTCACCACCTCGTCCTTGCCCGCACTGTAGCGCGCCTGCATCAGCCTGTGCGTAAGGCCCGTGCAGATCGTAAAACGATGCCGCGCGACGTGGTCACTGTGAGCATGCGAAATGAAAGCCGAATCCGCGCCGTGATGAGGGTCCAGCCACAGGTCCATCTCCGGCAGGTAGATCGCGCCCTGGCTGTGTATGACTTCGATGAGAGGGGGTAAAGGCATGGGCGGCGCGGACGGTCATAGTGATACGTCTGGCGATGGCCACGAGGGCTTGCCTGGCCCGCTCAAAAATCCAGCGCCTTGTAACAGCGATGTTCCAGCACGCTATGGCCCAGGTTCTTCAGCTCCGGCCTCACCAAGTAGGTATGCACGTACCAATAGATGGGAATGACGGGCATCTCCTCCAGCATCAGGTTTTCGGCCTCGCTCAGAATATCGAAGCGTTTGCGTACATCGATCTCCAGCGCCGACTGGTTGAGCAATTCATCGTAGCGCTGATTTTTCCAGCCGGTGCTGTTGTTCCCATCGGTCGAGCGCAGGGTGCTCAGGAAGGTCATCGGATCGACGTAATCGCCGATCCAGGCGGCGCGGCAGACGGAATAGGCAAGCTTGCGCTGGGTATCGAGGTACACCTGCCAGTCCTCGTTGATGATTTTAACAGGGATGTTGAGATTCGTCTTCCACATCTCCTGGATGGCCTCGGCAATGGTGCGGTGCATCTCCAGCGTGTTGATCAAGATGTTGAACGTCGGGAAGCCTTTGCCATCGGGGTAGCCCGCTTCCGCCAGCAGCCGACGCGCCTCCACCGGATCGAACTTGGCCACTTGCGGCGGATGATAGTCGGGTGAGCAGTCCGCCGGAGTCAGGCCCGTGGCAGCCTGCTGGCCTGCGCGTGTGACATTGTTAATTATGCTCTCGCGATCGATCGCCAGGCCTAGTGCACGACGCACCAGCTTGTTGTTAAACGGAGGTTTGGTGACATTGACTCGGTAGAAGTAGGTGCCGAGCTGGGCAGCGCCCCGGTACATGGGGTCCTTCGTCTGCCGATAGTAAGAGATGCGGGAGAGCGGCACCAAATAAGTTAGATGGAGCTGGCCGTCTTGGAACGCTCGCTCCTCAGTGGCATCCGAGACTATGGGGAAGAAGTGGATCTCGTTGAGCTTCACCGTGCCCGCATCCCAATAGTAGGGATTGCGCTCCACCTCGAGCACCTGAGTGAAGCGCCAGCGTTTCATCTTGAAGGGACCGTTGCCCACGATGTTCTCGGGCTTGGCCCAGGTGTTGTTGCGACTGGTCGCGCCACCGAATTTTTCAATCACATGCTTGGGCATGGCGAACCATGAGTAATGCTTGAGCAGCCCCGGCAGGAAAGGCGTGGGGCCACCCAGGGTGATCTGAAGCGTAAGGTCGTCCAGCGCCTTCACCCCCACCTGGCCGAAGTCCTTGAGCGTGCCGTTGTTGAAGGCCTCGGCATTCACGATAGGATACAGCATCTGGCCGTAATCCGCCGCCAGTTCAGGCGAAAGAATTCGCTGGAAGGCGAAGACGAAATCGTGGGCGGTGACCGGCACGCCATCGCTCCATTTGCCCTGGGGCTGAAGGTGGAAGGTCCACACCGTGAAGTCCTTGTGCTCCCAACTCGCTGCAGCACCAGGGGCGTCTTTATCCGGGTCTTCCGGTGCGGGTGCCACCAGTCCCTCAAACATCGAAGTGGCAACCTGATGCTCTGGCACGCCATTGGCGAGTTGCGGGTCCAGCGTCTCCACTTCCGCCCCATTGCCCGCCAGCAGGATTTTCGCCTGCGCCGCAGCAATCACCGGCAGGGGTCGGCTCTGCCGACTACGGTGAAAGAGCACCACTCCAGTGATCAGGAGGGCGAGGAAGGAGAGGCGGATGAGCCAGAGTCTCATGGCTTCTTCACCGGCAGGCCGCCAGCCTTGGCTTCTGCTTTGCCTTGATCGAGGTATTCGAGCGACTTCTTCAGCCACTCAGCGGTGGGTGGCTGATGGCCCTGCTTGGGGATGTTAACGAAGTCCACGGCCTGGAAACCATTTTTTAATGCAGCGGCATGCACGGCCCTGGTATCGGCCAAATTGAAATCCTTCTCGCCGGTGATGAACACAAAGCGGTTTTCTTTTTTTGCGATGTCTAGAATCTCTTCATTGGGAATGTAACGCGCCTGATACATCATCTTGTCGTCACCGAGCACTGGCTCATAGAAGTTTACGCCCATGAAGCACACGGCACCGGTGAACATATCCGCATAACACACGCCTAGCATACTGGCCACGCGCGCGCCGCCGCTGAAGCCGGACACATAAACGCGCCGGTCATCGATGTTGAACATGTTGCGCAGGTTGTGATTGGCATCCACCGCCATTCGCATGCGGTCGAACACATCGCGTGGATTGCCCGAGTTGTTCGCGCCGATGAAGATCAGCTTCTTCTCCGCCAGCACAGCCTCCCATTCCTTCGGAATGCTGCCGGTATTGCCAGGGCTTACCCACACGAACAATCCATGCGGCACCTCCTTGCGGTAGCCCTTGGGCACCAGGATGTTGAAGGTTTCCTTCGCGACATCATAGGCCCCGGGGT
>JAQGPI010000111.1 GCA_028293175.1 Verrucomicrobiaceae bacterium
AAGTAGCGCAGTTGCGCCGCAACTGGTGTGCTGCTTTATTTCGCAGGCTTAGTCTTAAAAATCCGCTTCCCAGTTGCGGCGCAACTGGGCTACTCCTGTGCTGCTTATTTCGAAAGCTTGGTTTTAAATGTCGGCCTTCCCAGTTGCGGCGCAACTGGGCTACTCCTGTCCTGCTTATTTTGAAAGCTTGGTTTTAAATGTCGGCCTTCCCAGTTGCGGCGCAACTGGGCTACTCGTTGTGCGCCGCCTCAAACGGGGACGTTCCGGTGAAGACCGGGAATGTGCAATGTAGGCAAAGGCGGAGCCAAGTAGCCCAGTTGCGCCGCAACTGGTGTGCTACCTTTATTTCGCAGGCTTGGTCTTAAACATCCGGTTCCCAGTTGCGCCGCAACTGGCTACTCGCGCCCGTCACCCCACCAATTCGCTCAAATTCAGCGCCCGCCAGGTCTCGCTTTTGAGGCCTCGGCAGACATCGGCTTTCACGGTATCGCGAGTGAAGCGCAGGCGCGCGTGGCCCCAGGTGTCGGCGTATTCGAAGCGCTCGATGAAGGGCTTCTCGGCCTCCAGGACGGCCCGGCGAACGTCGACGGTTTCGGGCGAGTGCTTGGGCTCCAGGTTGATGAGGTCGGGGCCGTAGGCCTCCAGGCCCTTGAGTTCGCCCTTGGGCAAGGCTTCCGGATCGGTGGCCACGCTGCTGATGGAGAGCTGGACGAACTTGCCGGTGGGCGTGCGGCGCACCACGCAGCCGTACTTGTGCAAGTGACCGCAGAGCACGATGGCGCGGTGCTTGCCGAGGAGATTGAGCAGGCGCTCGCGCTCGGCGGGTTGCTTGGCGAAGATGTGCCAGGTGGCGCGCGCGGTGTAGGGCACCACGGGCGGATGGATGACGAAGATGAGGCGGCGCGGCGGCTTCTCGGCCATCAACTGCTCGAACCACGCGAGGCTGCCCTTGTTGTAGGCATCGAAGAAGACGATGAGCGTATCGCTGGCGCTGCGCGTGAAGGCCGCGCCTTTGACGTCGCCGAGCTGGCGGTTCAGATAGGGCACCATCATGGTGTCGTACACCTGCGGAGCGCCGGGGCCGGTGACATCGTGGTTGCCCTTGCAGAAGGCCATGGGCGCGCCCAGCTCCGCCTTGTCCACCCAGTCCAGCGCCTCGGAGACCTGCTTCTTCGCGAGCGCTTCGCTGCCGCACAGGCCCTCCACCAGATCGCCGAGTTGCAGCACGAAGGGCACGGGCGCTTCGGCCTGTTTCACGCGCTGTTTTGCCACCGCCAGCAGCTTGCCGGAGGACTCCGCCGTGACCTTGCTGTAGTTCTTGATCTGCGAGACATCGCCCGCATGCGAGCTGGCCAGCCAGTCGAAGTCGTGGTGCTCCAGCTTGTCGAAATGCAGGTCGCCCAGCATCGGCAGTTCAAAGGTCTCGCCCGGGTCCGCCGCCATCGCCCAGGAGCCCGGAGCCGAGGCCATGCCCGCCGCCATCATCTGCAAAAAACTGCGTCGCTGAATCATGAGAGCAAAAACGCGCGGGCGAGCGGGATGTTGCGCGGTGTTTTGGGAGGGGAAGGAAAGTGGAAGGGGCATCCTGCCCCTTGGCGTTCCGACCCTCCACGCTTTGTGCGAGCACAGAGCTCTCCTGAGAGGGGCAGGATGCCCCTACCACTTTCTTGCCTCTCAAACGGCCAAACGTCCGCCCATTGCCCGGCAGGCGATTGCACGTATGTTACCCGGTCACTGCACCCTTCCCTTCAAACCTCTTTGAACTCCGCTTTTACCCGCTCGCAGGTGTTAGCCTGCGCCTTCGTTTTGCTCGCCGCGCTGTCCAGTTGCGTGCAGCCGGAGCATGTCGTGCGGCCCTTGCTGGCGAAGCAACTGGAGCGGCAGGTGAATGATTGCCGCACACTGCTGCTTTCCATCACGCCCGCCGATGCGAAGCTGCTCATGGCCAAGCACCGCCTCCCGGCCAATGAGAAGCGCGAGATCATCCTGGGCTCCGCCGCGCCTGTCTCGGCGGATGGCTGGTTTCTCACCGCCAATCACGTCGTCACCGATGCCAAAAGCCACGAGCTGCTAGTGATCTACAACGTGGCCGGTGCGCGCAAGTACGGGCGGGCGCGGGTGATGTGGCAGGATGCGAAGGCCGATCTGGCGCTGCTGAAATCGTCCCTGTCCACCCCCACTTTCTACCGCTTCACCCCGCGCGATCAGGACCTGCCGGAGGGCACGCAGATTTTCCACGCGGGCATCACCACCGGCAACAACGCGCAGATCGGCGAGCTAAGCCAGCGTGTATCGGGCCGTGGCAGCGCGGCCTTCCTGCACACCCTGCGGCTGGCCCCTGGCGACAGCGGCGGGCCGGTGCTGCTCTTCTCCGGCGAGCTGGTGGGCGTGAATACGGCGGTGGGTTATGTGAGCGCGCTGGACACCACCTTCTTCAATGCCTCCACCTCCTCGCGGCCCGATCCGGCGGTGGTGCAGGCGGTTGTTAAACGCGCGCCCCGGCCGCAGTGCTGGCCTCCTCATGATCCATGAAACGAGCCTTTCTCACTCTGCTGGCCGCCGCCGCCCTGGCCCTGCTGCCCTCGTGCTCCAGCCTTAGTGGCGTGGTGAAGGAGACCGCCACGGACCGGCAGGCCACGGGCAAGATCCTGCAAGTGACCTCGCAGCCCGCCTCGCTCGGCTACAACCGCCTGGGCTACCATTCCGCCGTGTATCCCGAGCTGGCGCAGTTCCTCGCCGCCAAGGGCTATCCCGACTTTCTGGTGGAGGACAAGACCCTCACCACGCGGCAGGTAGTGGTGTTCTACCTGAAGCCGAACCAGGCCTACCTCTTCCAGATGAAGGAGGGCATCAGGGGCCAAAAGATGAGCGTGAACGGCCCGGAACCCATCGGCAAAAAGACGCGCATCGTGCTCAATGCGATCCGCCATCTCGGCGATGCACCCTCCGATATGCCGCTGCGCACGGTGAAGAAAAAGGCGAAACCCTGACCCCACACTCCCCCTTATGGACATTCAAAGAAGCGGCTCAAAACCCTCGGCCAAAGGCCCCTCGGACTGGTTCACCGGCACGGTGCGCATCGATCCCTTGTTCCAAGCCAGCGCCCCCGCCCGCGTGGCCGGGGCCAGCGTCACCTTCGAACCCGGGGCACGCACGGCCTGGCACACGCATCCCCTTGGGCAAACGCTGGTGGTTACCTGCGGCTGCGGCTGGGTGCAACGCGAGGGTGGCCCCATCGAGGAAATCCGCCCCGGCGATGTGGTCTCGTTTCCGCCGGGCGAGAAGCACTGGCACGGTGCCACCGCCACCACCGCGATGAGCCATCTCGCCATTCAAGAACAGCTCGACGGCAAGGCCGTGGACTGGCTGGAGCAGGTGAGCGATGAGCAGTATCGCGGGGCGTGAGGGCTGATCAGCATGCTTGCCAAAGTGGCTGCGGCTTTAGCCGCATTAGGTGAGACTCAGCGTCACGGGAGGCATCGTAGCCTCTCTGATTCGGCTAAAGCCGAAGCCACTTTCTCCTGAGGCGAACTGCAAATCCACCTTCCACCCCCACCAAAATTGCGTTTGTGCCTGTCCCTAACGGCACTACATTTATGGTAATTATAATGCTGTCTGCACCCATCAGATCCTGCCATGCGCTTCTCGCTGGCCTCTTGCTGCTCACCGCGCAGGCCCATGCCGTGTTGTTTTATGACACGGCGGATACCACCCACAACACCACCGCGCCCACCGGCACCTATGCCGACAGCGGGTGGCAGTATGAGGGGTTGTTCGGCACCTTTTTAGGCACGGCCATCGCGCCGCAGTACTTCATCACCGCCCAGCACATCGGCGTACCAGGCAGCACCTTTGTCAGCACTGCCGCCTTCAACGGCGTCGCGGATGTCACTTACAACATCGACCTGACGGCAAACGGCGGTGCGGGCTACTGGAACATCGCGGGCACGGATTTCCGCATCTTCAAGATCACCGGCAGCTTCGCCGAATGGGCCCCTCTTTACA
>JAQGPI010000112.1 GCA_028293175.1 Verrucomicrobiaceae bacterium
GTCCACCCCCTGGTCACGCCCATGGCCAGTTCCCGCGCCTCGGTCCAGAGCTCTTGAAAATCCTCGGGAAAGGAGTTGTTCATCCAGGTGAAACTGGAGGCGGACGAGCCGTCCAGACATGCAAAGGCCTGAGTTCCATCGGCGATTCCCTCAAGCGTGTAACTACCTCGCAAACGACGTGCATGCGAACATGCCGGGCTCTTTAAAAAATCAGCCGCCTGCGCAGGAGAAATATGCGCCAATATTTTTTCATATCGTAGCGGTACCGCACGACTGACGACCTCGATCCTGCCGTCACCGCTGATGGCAACGGATTGGAAACCATCCAAGCCTGAACCAACACCCAGCAGTACCCGACGAAGAGGCAGACCCAGCGCGTTTACGTTGCCCTTGATCGTCACTTTATTGCCCGTATTGCGAGCAATGTAGTTGTTGGGAGCCACCTCTAGGTCAGGTCTAATGACCTTTGCATTTTGACCAGCCGTCACCAGCACGCCCGTCAAAACTACCAGGGCCGTGTACAAATATCGGTTCATTCGAGGTTCACTTGGGATTTTGCCGGACCGCCCATGCTTTACTTGCCAGCCTCAAAGCGTTTCCGCAGCTCCGTGAAGTAGCGCCTGACTTGTTCCCTGCGTGCGGGTGGCAGCGCGGCATCATCGAGGGCTTCTTCCTGCTGCTGAATGAACTCCACCGCCGTCTGCTGCGCACTGCGGCTGGCACCGTCCTGGCGTATGCCGCCTTCCACGCTGTGGGTGCTAGACTGGCCTTGATTGCCCTGCACGGCATTCACCTGCGAGTCGCCCGCCGCCTTCTTCGCGGCAGTGGGGGCGTTGTCGAGTTTCGCCGTGCCATTGCCTGGCTGCTGACCACCGGGCACGTTGAGGACGATGGACGGTGCTTCCGGGTCCTTCGGCGGGTCCTTGCCCAGGATCAGGGCTTCCGGCGGCTTGTCTGATGGCTTCATGCCCGGCACGGGAGCGAAGAGCATGGGCTTGCCCTGTCCTGGCGGCTGCCCGGGTCGCATCTGTGCCATGCCCTGCTGTTGCTCGCCCGAGGCTGGCTGCGGAGCCTCCTGCATCAAGGTCTGTGGAGCATTCTGCGCCAGACCCGGCGGCTGGAGAGGCGCTTGATTCATCGTCTGCGCGTTCTGGGTCTGCTGCCTCCCCTGACCTCCGGGGCTCTGCTGCTGACCTTGCTGTCCGCTCTGCCCCGCAGCCGCCATCTGCTGGAGCCCGCCGCCCTGATTGCCAGCGATGCGGCTGCCCGCATCGCGAAGCTGCTGGGCCAGCTTTTCCAACTCCTTGCGCGACTGCTCCCGGCGCGCCATTTCTTGCATGGTACCGGCGAGCTTTTCGAACTCCAGGCCCGCTTCCTGGGCCTTGCTCAAGTCCAGCTCTTCTCCCGCTGCGATCACGTGGGAGCCCACGATGCGCTTGCGGTCTTCCGTTTCTGACTGCTTGCGCACTTCCTTCAAGGCAGCACCCAAGCGTTCCTTGAACTCGGCAGTCACTTGCGGAGACTTTAACTGGCTTGCGAGGTCGTTCGCCGTCTTGGCGGTTTGGGCGGCATTCTTGTCCGCCACTGCATCGCCCAGGTCGGCTGTGTCCGCGTGTTTGCGCAGTTCAGCTACCATCTTTTCAGAGGCCCAGGCACCGGCTTCATTGCCCAGTCGCTGAGCCAGTTTCTCGGCTTCGCGGGCTCGTTGTTCCAGGTTGTTAAGCACGTCTCGCGCGCTTTTGCCTGCCTCGGACTGCAAACCGCTGGCAGTGCTTTTGATGTCCTGCTTCAGCTTCTCGACCTCTTGCCTCTCCGGCTCGGTCAGGCCTTGCAGTTTCTTCTTCTGCCAGTCGGTCTGGGCAAGGCTTTTGGCTTCCTGGACCGCTGCTTGTTGCATCGAGTCGCTGAGCAGTTCCTGTGGTGGCGTGCGATGCAGCCACAGGTTTCCAGCAAGCCCCACACAGGCCAAGGCAGGAGCCGCCCACAGCCAGCGGTTGATGCGCAAAGGCAGGTCTTTGGCGAGCCGAGGCAGCGCGGTTTCCAGCACTGCGGCCTGCGCATTCAGGTGCTGCTGCTGCATCGGTGTGCGCTCCGGCTGCAAGCCGTACCACCAGGCAGCGGCGAAGGCTTCGCTTGCCTGTCGCACTTCATCCCAGAGGGCCAGGGCCTCATACTTGCCCGGCCGCTGCCTCCATGCCCACATGGCACAACCTGCGAGCCAGACCACTACCACGGCAAATGGCAGCCACACGCCGGTCATTCCCAGCCATTGCAAAACGACACCCGCCGCAACGGCCACAACCGCCCAGCGCAGGGTACTCGTGGCCAGCAGCAGCCACCGACGCAGCGCCACCCGCTGAAGCGCGCGGCCCGCAGCGGCATCAAAGGCCAGGATTGGTGACGCGGCATCCATGCGGGCTCAAACTATCGGGTGCACGCTGAAATCCAAGCCGGATTTTGGGCAGGGAGGCGCTGCTTTTATCTTGCGAAGTATACGCTCACAACTCACCCTTTCAACGTATCAGCAGTTGGACCCTCGTTTTCGGCACATTCTTTTTGAATACTCCTGCCCGCAGACGCATCTACACTACCGACATCCCAGCAAATCCAATGAAGAAACATCTGTTCTCCTCTTTATCTGCGGCAGCCTTGCTGCTGAACTTCACTTCTTGCCAGGACATGGGTCCGAACACCCAGACCGGAGCCGTCGTCGGCGGTCTCGCTGGCGCAGGCATCGGTGCAATCATCGGCAACCAGAGCGGCAGACCGCTCGAAGGTGCTGCCATCGGCGGTGCTGCGGGAGCACTCGGCGGCGGTGCCATCGGTAACGCCCAGGACCAACGCAACCGCCGGGCCGAAGACAACTACTACCGCCAGCAGCAGTATGATAATCGCCCACAGTATCGCGGCGATCCCTACTACCGGTAAGCCGTACCGCTTCGGTTAACCCCTTGCTCTGGTTTCGCGCGTTGCGGGGCCAGGGCTTTTTTCGTGTTTGAGGAATTCTCTTGAACCGTGGAGCGGTTCCCCGTGAATAGCCTGGGGTCGAACGACCCCAGGAAATTACCCACGCGTTATGAACCACGGAGTGGTTAGCCAATGCGAGAAGTGCATTTCAAGCGCCCCTCGCATTGGCCAACCCCTAACGGGGTTAAAATGATCGGCCCCTCACTACCTGGGGTCATGCGACCCCAGGCTATTCACGGAGAACCACTCTGTGGTTCACTGCTTAATAGGCTACCACTTTCTTTAATACATCAAGCCTTCACCACCTGCCCCGGCTTGCTTGCCGCTCCAGCCAAGGCATTGCGCGTATCCACAATGCAATCCGCCCAGGCCAGCAATTCGGTCTTGTTGAAGACCTTGTGCCACGTCGAGATGATCACGCAGTCGTAGCTCTTGATGTTCGCCTCGGTCCATTCCACGGACTTGCGGCCACGCCAGTACGGGTGCTTGCGCACAGGGCGGATCACCGGCACGTGCGGATCGTGGAAATCAGCCTCGGCACCGTGCTCGCGCAGCAGCTCCAGGATCTCAAAGCTGGGTGACTCGCGCTCATCATCCACATCCGCCTTGTAGGCCAGGCCCATCACCAGGATGCGGCTGCCATTCATCGCCTTGCGGTGCTTGTTCAGCGTGGTCATCACTTCGCGCACCACATAGAGCGGCATGCTTTCGTTGATCTCACCTGCCAGTTCGATGAAGCGGGTGTGGATGCCGTATTCCTTGGCCTTCCAGGTGAGATAAAACGGGTCCACCGGAATGCAGTGGCCACCGATCCCAGGCCCAGGATAGAAGGCCTTGAAGCCAAAGGGCTTGGTCGCAGCCGCATCGACCACTTCCCAGATATCGATGCCCATTTTGTCGGCCACGATCTTGAGTTCATTGACCAAGCCAATGTTGACGCTGCGGTAAATGTTCTCCAGCAGCTTGGCAAATTCCGCCACCTGCGTTGAACTGACGGGCACCACCTTTTCAAAGGCTGCCTGATACAAGCCCTTGCCCACTTCCAGGCAGGCCGGTGTGGTACCGCCGACGATCTTCGGGATCTTGTGGCTGGGGAAGTCCTTGTTGCCCGGGTCTTCGCGCTCAGGCGAGAACAGCAGGTAGAAGTCCTTGCCGATGGTGAAGCCCTTGCCCTCGATGCGCGGCTGCAGTTCCTCCGCCGTGGTGCCAGGGTACGTGGTGCTCTCCAGGCTCAGCACCTGACCCGCCTTCAGGTACGGCAGCACCGATTCCGCCGTGCTGATCACATAGCTCAAATCAGGCTCATGGTGATTGTCCAGCGGCGTAGGCACGCAGATGATCATCGCATCCACGTCGGAGGCCTTGGAGAAATCAGAGCTCGCGCTCAGCAATCCTTTGTCCTTCATCTCAGCGATCTCCGCCGCCGGAATGTGCTCGATGTAGCTGCGGCCTTCGTTGATCGCATCCACCTTCTTCTGGTCCACATCCAGGCCGATCACATGATAGCCGTTGCGGTTAAAGTTCAGCGCCAGCGGCAGGCCTACGTACCCGAGGCCGAGAATGGCGATGCGGGCTTCCTTGTTGAGAATGCGAGAGAGAGTGGGAGTCATGAAATGAGAGGTAAAATTAAGCTGTCCGCAGTGAGCACCACGGCTCCTCTTGCGAGTGATCCACCACGCCCGGCTCATCCGCCTTGGCTGGTGAGAGAATGGCCAGGAACACCAGCTTCTCATCGAAGGGATTCCACGTGCCGTGGACCTCGCCCATCGGGATGAAAGCCATGTCGCCGGGGTTCAGGATGCGCTTCTGCTTGCCCACCCATTGCTCCGCCTTGCCGGAGATCACATAGATCATCTCCTCGCGCGTGGGATGGCTGTGGAAGGGATGCTCACGACCCGGCTCCATGTTCGCACGCACCATCATGAGGTGCTCGTTGTTCACGATGTCATCGCGACACAGCCACTCCTCCAACGTCCAGGGAGACTGGAAGTCCACCTTCTCGGCAGCGGTCACAAAGCGGCGGTCTTGGATCGGTTCAGACATAATTATGTCCAAAACGATAAGGGCAGGCCTGTAGCGCGCAACTGTGCGGTTGGAGGAAAGTTGGAATGGAGCGACGAAACAAAAGATGGCCTCAAACTTTGTTACAGGCTTGCCCGAGTAGCCGAGTTGCGCCGCAACTAGGTAGGACAGATCAATCACACCCACTGCGGCCACAAAAACGCGCCACCAGTTGCGGCGCACTGGGCTATTTGGGCAAGCCTAATCACAGCACCGGCTCTTTCCCGCCCTTCTTGGTCACCGCAGAGCGCGCTTCGGCTTCCTCGCTGAGCTTCGGGTCCTGCTTCTTCAGCCACGTCTCATAGCCT
>JAQGPI010000636.1 GCA_028293175.1 Verrucomicrobiaceae bacterium
AAGCAGGATGGTTGCATCAAGGTGGTGCTGAAACCTTGAGCCTAAGCCACATGCAGCGAGACGTCTTCATTGCGGCGAAAAAGACAACACCTCAGTCAAACAAGTCGAGCTGGGCGCTGGGCACTCGGAACGACGCAGTCGAAAGCGGAGCGATGTCCTGCGCAAACCCCGCTCGGCGATGCGAAACTTTAAACAGAGCGCTCATCTGCTCCGCATAGAAGCCTTCCCCGCTCATGCGCACGCCCCAGCGCGCATCATACAATTTACCGCCGCGCATTTCCCGAATGCGACCGAGAATCTTGTCTTTCCGTTCCGGGAAATGCAACTCGAGCCATTGCTCGAACAGAGGAGCGACGGCCCAGGGAAGGCGAAGCGGTACAAACCCTGCGTCTCTCGCCCCAGCCTGTGCACACGCCTCGAGCAGCTTTGGCATCTCATGATCAGTGAGCCCTGGAATAACAGGAGCCATCAAAACTTGGACAGGGATTCCCGCCTGACTGAGTTCAGCGATCGCAGCAAGGCGACGCGATGGACTTGACGCCCTGGGCTCAAGCTTCTTTGCTAGTTCGCCATCCAGTGTGGTGACGGAGATGGTGACGACCACAGCATGGAATCGTGCCAGCTCAGAAAGCAGATCCTTATCACGTGTAACCAAATGGTTCTTGGTAATGATCGCCAACGGATTGCGAAACTGAGCGAGGACCTCCACACACCTGCGGGTGAGGCCAAGCCGGCGCTCCACTGGCTGGTAGCAGTCCGTGACCCCGCTCATCGCCAGCACCTGTGGCTTCCATGACTTCTTTGAGAGCTCGGCGCGGAGCATTTCCGGGGCACGTTCCTTGACGACGATTTTGGTCTCAAAGTCGAGTCCGGCGGACATCCCCAAATACTCGTGCGTGGGCCGGGCGAAACAATAGGCACAGCCATGTTCACATCCCCTATATACGTTAAAGCTGGCATCAAATCCGACGTCCGGACTGGAGTTGTAGGCAATAATCGACTGAGTGTCGTCCCGCAAGAATTGGGTGCTAGGATGCGGCCTTTCGTCTTCGTCGAACCCGGGTTCGACGGGATCGAGGACTACTTCCCGGGACATAAAACGGTTGGTTGGGTTTGTGGTGGAACCACGCCCCGGAATGCTTGGTAAACTGTTCATAAGAACAGCTAATCTCGGAATGGAATAAATCAAGAGTTCTCCTCTGACTCAACCGTCATTGTGGCCTCGTCTCACGGTGCTGCTTCATGAAGAACTCCCCGCTGAAGGCGCATCCAAGACGCGCCTTCTTAAGACGGCAGGCGAATACGGGACATGAACACACTTGATGAGCTAAAAGGTCCTCCCACAACTAAGCAAATTAGTCTCTGGCTGGAACGGACGGCCCATTCTACCAGCTGGCTGGCCCAACATCTTGGGATGAAAAATGAGGATGTCCTCCACTGCTTCAAGGTCGGATTCCAGCCTGAGGATCTGCGCAACATTGCCGAACTTATGACTCATCCCCGTGCCATCCTTTGTGAATAGGCATCATCATTTAGCATAGACGCACTGCTAGGCGGCCGTCCGAATAACCGGCATGAGCGACGATACAACAAAACGCACGGTCCAAGATCGCAGCAAGATCAATCTGAGCGAGGACTACGAGGTTCGCTATTGGACGGAGAAGTTCGGCTGCACTGAGGAAGAACTTCGGAAGGCTGTCGAGTCGCAGGGAAGTGGAGCCAAGAACGTCGAGGCATTTTTTGGCAAGGAGCGGTGACTTAGGGAGAAGCGCCGGGCACTGGTCGAACCTTGATATACCAAGGTAAAGACCAAAGTGCGTCGCTTTGTCTTCAAGAGGTGCTAGCTCCACGTTCAGGGATTCAGCAGCTTTGCTGCCTTGCGATAAGTCCCATGGTGACGGCGGCGATGCGGGCTGCCGTCAGGGCCGATAGCTTCGTGGGGCCATCGCTTTCTGGAACGAATTCCACCAGCGCCATTCCGGCAATACTCGCCCTGTCCGCCACGCCTTTGATAAGCTCAATGACGTCTTCATAACTAAGTCCCCCTGGCGCCGGACCGTTGACGGCAGGGAATACCGATGGGTCAATGCCATCACAATCGAGAGATATGAAGCAACGAGCTCCCATAGGGATGCTCTGACACACTTGTTCCACCCCTAACTTGTGCAACTCATAGGAGGTCACCAATTTGCTGCCCCATTTCTTAGCGTCCTCATGCTGTGCAACGACGCCACTTCCCAGACCTCGCATTCCCACTTGCAGCATGCCTTTTACCCATGGGTATTCCGAGGCCCGGCGCATGGGAGAACCGTAGCCATAAGCATTGCCTCCAACCACATCCGCCCAGTCCACATGAGCGTCGATCTGAAGTATGTGAATAGGGCCATGGTCTTCATAAGCCGCCAGTACAGGAATAGGGACTGAGTCATCCCCGCCTAGGACGATGGGCACTGCACCGGCTGAAAGCACCCTTCGTACCGTGTTCTCAATCTGTTTTCGGTTGCCAGGGGCGTCGGCGACGTTCGTTTTGATATCACCGAGATCGACCATTCCTCTGAAATCGCCTTCGTTGGGAAACATCGTCGCACCGAGATCGAAATCGAAGTGGGCGAGCCGACCGGCGAAGGTCGCTGACGCTTTCCTAATCGCCGCTGGAGCATTTGCAGAGTGACTTGCGACCATCGGGGAGGAAGGGGAAGCCTCGCAAGCTGCCATGACGGCCACCCGGACGCCTTCGAGGTGGTCGATATCAGTCGATGGCAGTCCAATGAAGGTCGATGGAGTATGATCTTTCATGATGCTGTAGAAAGATTGCAAGCCATCCATCGCCGCCGAAATGGAGGATCTTATGCCTCCTTTGGAGCCAAGGAATCGCGCAACGCCTTCACGCGGTCGTGGGCGGCCTTGATCCCCATGAACTGTTTCTCGACGGTCGCTCGCAGGTCGGCTGGCAGATCTGGGTCATCAAGGACAGCCCGGTAACCAGCGACGGCGGAGTCTTCGCCCCGTTCGCATTCCGCAAGGATGGCATGGGAGTCCTGAGTGGAGACCGCCGATTTCAAATCGATCCAGCCACGGTGCAAGGCACCCGCCACCGAGCCTCCCGTCTCAGGCTCTGGCTCCCCGAGGGACACGACAAGGGCTTGCAATTTGCCAGCAAAGCTGCTGCGCTGAAGCGAATATTCGTTGAAGAGAGCTTTGAGATCCGCCGATTCTACGTCTTTCGCGGCCGCCTGGAATCCCTCCTGGCCGTCTTTTAGTATCTCGATCAGGTCATTTAGAGTGGAGATGGAGTTGTGCATAACGCATACTTTTCGTACCTGGATCGGTAGCTGCGTGTAAAGGGCTACCAGACGTTGTCAAAGACATGCTGAATACATGGATCCGCATCATACATAACAGCCCTGCGGAGCATCAGCTGCAGCGTCGAAGTAAGTTTCGAATGTGGATTCGATGAACTCGAACAACCGCCGCGCCCATGGCGCGAGATTTAAATGACGCCAACCGATGAACAGTTAACATGGCCAATCCGCAACATCCTCAATCAACCTTCGATGTCGTCATTGTGGGAGGCGGGCCCGCAGGATTAGCTGCGGCGCTCTTGCTGGGCCGCTGCCTCCGGCGGGTCGTGATTTGCGATGAGGGCAAGCCACGCAATTCCGGGGCTGCGAAGTTCAATGGCTACCTTTCGCGTGACGATTCCAGTCCCTCCGAATTTTTGGATATCGGCCGGCAGGAGCTGCAACGCTATGAAACAGTCGAACTCCGGCGTGGCAAAGTCATTCGCGCCGAGCGAGCGGACAGAAGTTTCAAGGTCTGGACGGAGTCCGACG
>JAQGPI010000116.1 GCA_028293175.1 Verrucomicrobiaceae bacterium
GGGCTCGTTTCAGTTTTCAGCGTTTCGATTCCGCTCGGTGCGCCTGTGGATCATCTGCCGCCTGCGAAGAACTTCATTGATACCCTGGTCTTTGCGAACCTGAAGCAGATCGGCGTACCGCCCTCGCCGCTGTGCGATGATTCGACCTACCTGCGCCGTGTCTCACTCGATATCGCGGGCCGCCTGCCCACCCTGGAGGAGACCAAGACCTTCATGAACAGCAGCGCGCCGGACAAGCGTGACCAAGTGATCGAGACGCTGCTGGAGAGCCCAGACTACGCGGACTATTTCGCCAACAAGTGGACCGCGCTGCTAAAGAACAAGCGGGACGAAGCGGCGGACATCACGGCGAACTTCGCCTTCCACGCCTGGATGCGCGACAGCCTGCTGGCGAACAAGCCCTACGACGAAATCGTGCGCCAGATTCTCGCCGCCACCGGTACTATTGTCGCGAACCCAGCCGTGGCCTGGTACAAGCGGGTGAAGGAGCCTAACCAGCAGCTTGAGGATGTGGCGCAACTCTTTCTCGGTGTGCGCATGCAGTGCGCGCAATGCCACCATCATCCTTTCGAACGCTGGAGCCAGAACGACTACTACAGCCTCTCGGCCTTCTTCAGCCAGGTCGGCCGGAAGCCCACCGCTATCGCAGGCGAGGACCTCATTTTCCACAAGCGCGGCATTGCCCAAGCGGAGAACAAAAAGACGCGCATGCCGGTGAAGCCTGCTGCCCTGGGGCAGATTCCTCTGGAGATTCCACCGGATGAAGACCCGCGCCTGAGGCTGGCGGACTGGATGGGCAGCAAGGCCAACCCGTTCTTCGCCAAATCGCTGGTGAACCGTTATTGGAAACACTTCTTCAAGCGCGGCCTCATCGAGCCTGAGGACGACATTCGAGACACCAACCCGCCGACCAATCCGGAGTTGCTCGACGCGCTGGCGAAGCATTTTATCACCAGCGGCTTCGACTTAAAGGCTGTAGTACGCATCATCACACAGAGCCGCACCTACCAGCTCAGCGCCATGCCCAACGACTACAATGTCGTGGACCGGCAGAACTTCTCCCACTACTATCCGAAACGCATGCAGGCGGAGGTGCTGTTGGATGCCATCGACCAGCTCTCTGGGGCGAAGTCTGACTTCGCCGACCTGCCGCCGGGCACACGCGCCATCTCGCTGCCGGACAACAGCTACAACCGCGCATCGCCTTTTTTGAAGGTCTTCGGCCGTCCGGAAGGAGCGAGCGTTTGCGAATGCGAGCGCGTGCAGTCATCTAGTCTGGCGCAAAGCCTACACCTAATGAACGCCGCCGATGTGAAGGCCAAGCTGGCCTCCAGCAATGGCCGCGCCGACCTGCTCTCCAAGGCTGCGATGCCTGATCCAAAGCGAATCCGCGAACTCTATCTGGCTGCGTTCTCAAGGGAGCCCACGGCTGACGAGATTCGCATCGCCGAAACCCATGTGGCCCAGGCCCGAACTGACGACAAGGGCCGCCCGCTCGATTCCCTTCGAGCCAAGCGCGACGGCTACGAGGATCTCATCTGGGTGCTGATCAATACGAAAGAGTTTCTTTATAACCACTGATACCATGCATCGAAATCACTCTCTTTCTTTGGCTCTCGGTCTGGCAGGATTTTGGCTGACGGCTCCAGCCTTCGCCCAGCAGGTTTGCCTTCCGGCCCCGCGATTGCTCACGATGATGCCCATGGGGGGCAAGGCAGGTGCGACTGTGGAAGTAACAATCACGGATGAAAACGCCGAGGACTTGAGCGCTTTGCTTTTCTCTACGCCCAAGATCACGGCGAAGCCCGTTGCCGGCGCGGATGGCAAGGCATCGGAAAGCAAGTTCACCGTCACGATTGCGGCGGATGCGGCGGACGGTGTCTATGATGCTCGTGTGATCTCGCGGCTGGGCGTCTCATCGGCGCGGGCTTTTTCGGTCAGCCATCTGCCGGAGGTGACTCGTGACAAGACTAACAACTCGGTAGAGACAGCCCTGCCGCTTACACTCAATTCGATCTGCAACGCGGTGATGACAAAGCGTGCGGTGGATTTCTACTCCTTCCAGGGCACCAAAGGCAGACGAGTGGCGGTGGACTGCGCCGCCGCAGGCATTGATTCGAAACTGACGCCCGTGCTTATTATCGCTGATGAACAAGGCCGCGACCTCCTGGTGAACCGCACCGGCGGCATGCTGAATTTCACCCCGCCTGCCGATGGCAAGTATTTGATCAAGGTGCATGGGCTCACCTTCCAGGGCGGCGCGGAGCACTTTTATCGGCTGGCCTTGCGGGAAGTTGTGGGGACGGAGCCTGCTCCGCAGCAGCCCATGACGGCCGCCGTCAGTTCCATGTCCTGGCCGCCGCAGGGGCTTGCTGCCACCGCGAAAGCAAAGGAAGCCGAACCTAACAATCAGCAGGCGCAAGCACAGAAAATCGCGCTTCCATGCGACGTTGCAGGCAGCTTCTTCCCGGCGGCTGATGTGGATACTTATGAGTTCACGGCCAAGAAGGGCGAGGTCTGGTGGGTGGAGGTCGCTTCCGAGCGCCTGGGATTGAACACCGATCCATTTGTTCTCGTACAGCAGGTAAAGAAGACCGGCGACAAGGAGACTCTCACGGATGTGGCGGAGCTCAATGACATCGCTAGCCCGATGAAAATTTCCACCAACGGCTATTCCTACGATGGTCCGCCGTACAACGCTGGATCGCCCGACGTGCTGGGCAAGGTGGAGATCAAGGAGGACAGTCTTTACCGTCTGCAATTGCGCGATCTTTTTGGGGGGACGCGCAGCGAATCCGGCAACGTGTACCGCCTCATCGTGCGGCAGGCCGCGCCGGATTTTGCGCTTACCGCCTGGGCCGTGCATATGACCTTGCGCAATGGCGACCGCGCCGCGCTTTCGAAGCCCATGGCTCTGCGCGCTGGTGCCACGATGGCCTTTGAGGTCGTTGTGATTCGTCGCGACGGCTATGATGGGGAGATCGAGCTGGGCATGGAAAACCTTCCTGTGGGTGTCACGGCTGGCGGTCTCAAGATTGCCGCAGGCAAGTCCATGGGCACGATGATCATCAGCGCCGCTGAAAATGCCAAGCCCGCTTTTTCATTGGCTAAGATCGTCGGTCGTGCCCAGATCAAGGGCGTTACCTTGACCCGGTCCTGTCCCGTGGCCTCGATGGAATGGCCGGTGAAGGATGCGAAGGGCGAGATCCCCAGCCCGCGCCTTATGGCCGACGTGCCCGTTTCTGTGAGCGATTCGGAGAAGGCTCCCATCACTATTGCCGCAGCGGAAAGCAAAGTTTGGGAGGCCAAGGTGGGCGAGACGCTAAAGGTGCCGTTGAAGCTCACATGGCGCAATGAATTCACTGGTACCTCCATCAAGCTCAAAGCCTATGGTGCGGGCTTCGAAGGCGTGAAGGAATTCGATATTCCGCTCAAGGCCGCCACGCACGAGGCAGTGCTTGATCTCGGCGCCCTGAAGACTCCGCCCGGCGAATACACGCTCGCCTTCTATGGCAGCGCCGTGAGCAAGTACCGCTACAATCCGGAGGCAGTTAAACTCGCCGAGGCTGCGCAAAAGCAGGCCGAGCAGGAAGCCCTGGCCGTCGCCACCAACACGAAGAAACTCATCGCTGATGCCGGTAATACGCCCACCAATCCGAAGTCTGATACCGCCAACGCTGCTAAGATTGCCGCCGAAAAACAAAAGCTCGCTGATGCGGCCAAAGCGGAGGCGATCAAGCGCATGAAGACCGTCACTGAAGCGGCGGAGCCGAAGGACACCGTGGACATCATTGTCTCCGAGCCCGTACGCATTTCAGTGAAGGCCGCACAAGTAGCCAGCGCAGCAACTTTGGAGAAAAAGTGATGCATGCATTGTCACGCCGCAATTTACTGAAGAACGCGGTCTCTGCGGCTAGCGCATCAATGCTTATTGCCACCTTCGGCGTGCCTTTGTCCGGCTGGGGCGTGACGAGGCCGTACGATGGGACGCTCCGTGACCGGCTGTGGATGTGGGGGCATGATCCGGGTTCCTTGAAAAAGGGCTATGGTATCGGCAGTGAGGAGGAAGACATGCGGCCGGGTGACGCGATCAAGCACATGGGCATTCCCAATGTCTGCATGGTCCGCTTCACCGGTACTCCGCTGCCGCCCTTTGACGACTACGTGAGGCAGTTCGCCGATGCTAGGCGTCTCACTTGGAGCTTCGTGGATGGCGCGACCAATTACACCACCGGGCAAAAGAAACAGCAGGCACTGCAACTTGCTGCCACGCAGCCGAATCTCATCGGGTTGGACATGGATGACTTCTTTATTGGGGACGCCGTGCCAAAGATTGAAGCTGGCGAGGCAAAGGCTCATTTAAGCGTCGCACAGGTGGAGCAGATCAAAAAGGAACTGGTGGTGCAGGGCCGTAAACTCGACCTTTCCATTGTCGTGTATTCCAACCAGTTGCATCCGGCGATTAAGCGACATCTTGATCTTGCTGACGTGGTGTATTTTTGGACGTGGCATGGTCGCGACCTGGAGAAGCTGGAGGCGAACTTTGACGCCTATCGTCGGCTGGTACCCACAAAGCGGACCCTGCTTGGGATTTACATGTGGGATTTTGGAGAGAAGAAGCCGCTCTCGGTTGCATTGATGGAACACCAATGTCGTTTGGGTCTTCAGTGGCTCAAGAGTGGTGCGATTGAGGGGCTGATTTTTCACTGCACGCCTTTGTGCGGCATGGACCTCGAGGCGGTC
>JAQGPI010000221.1 GCA_028293175.1 Verrucomicrobiaceae bacterium
CCAAGGCCGCTCCTTATGTAAACAACGCGCCTTCACAGGAAGAGCAGATCGATTACGCGCGCATCTTGCGCTTTGCCAAGGGTGGCTGGAGCGCGGAAGCCCGCGAAAGCTACTTCAAGTGGTTCACGCACGCCGCGAACTACAAGGGCGGCGCTTCCTTCAATCTCTTCCTCGATCAGATCAAGGCCGATGCCGTGGCCAATCTTACCGATGCGGAGAAGACCGAGCTGAAGCCCGTCCTGGAAGCCAAGCCCGAAGTGAAGGCCCCGAGCTTCACCGTCAAGCCTATGCAGTTCGTCAAGGCATGGACCTTGGAAGAACTGAGCAAGTCCCTGGGCGTGGGCCTGGAAGGCAACCGCAGCTATGCGAACGGCCGCAACATGTTTGGCGCGGCCACATGCTTCGCCTGCCACCGCTTCAACGGCGAAGGCGGTTCCGTGGGCCCAGACCTCACCAGCGTCAGCGGCAAGTTCAGCCCACGCGACTTGCTGGAGTCCATCATCACACCGAGCAAGGAGATCAGCGACCAGTACGGAAGTACCGTCTTCACCATGAAGGACGGCACTCAGATCACTGGCCGCATCGGTAATATGAAGGGTGACACCATGATGGTGTGTACCAACATGATGGACCCTAACGGCTTCACAAACGTGGACCGCCAGAAGGTAACCAAGATGGAGGAAAGCAAGGTGAGCATGATGCCTCCAGGCCTGCTCTACATGCTGAAGGAAGACGACATCCTGGATCTGCTCGCTTACCTGCTTAGCCAGGGCAATGCGGATAATCCGATGTTCAAGAAGTAGGCGGCACAACGTGCGCTTTCATAAAGTCCGGTCTCGTATGAGACCGGGTTTTTTTTGCGCAGCCTAGAGTTTGGGCGTCTTTTTATGCTTAATGTCGCCTTCGAGCGTGGTCTTGCCTTCGTCGTTGGTAAAAATGACATGGCTTACCAGAGACTCATGCTTTTCATCGGTGAACTCGTCTTTCACCGTAATGGCGCTAGTCTGGCCGGTGAGGGCCTTCATTTCGAGAGTCAGGTTCACGTCTGAAATGTTTACCTCAAAACGCAGCGGCTGCGACCCATCACCGGCGGTGAGGTTGGCCTCGCACGTGCCTGCCGCAGGATTAAGTGCGAAGGTCCATTTAAAGGTGGTCGTGTCCTTGTTGAGCGTGCGGCTGCCAGCGAGTACGAAGCTGTTGTCGCCATCGCTTTTGCCTTCCCAGTCTTCGGTGACGGTCACTACATTATTGTCGGTACCTTTAAGTTCACCTTCGGCCGTCCATTTACCGAGGTAATGCTTAAATACGGAGTGGTTGGCCAAGTCCTCGGCTTGGACAGCAAGGGTAAAAGTCAGCGGCAGTGTTAGGAAGAGCAGGAATTTCATGCCACAAGGCTAGCATGATGTTCCGGAGGGAAACAAGTCCGGTTCGTGCCTACTTTGCCGGCGGAGCAGCTTCGGCCTTCTTGATGTCGATGAGCTCGACCTCGAAAATCAGCGTTTGATTCGGCACGATGTGCGCTCGTGGTTCCCCGCGTTCGCCATAAGCGAGGCTGCCGGGAATGAAAAACTTGTACTTGCTGCCTTTGCTCATTAGTTGGAGTCCCTCAGTCCAGCCACGGATAACCCCGGTAAGAGCGAAAGAGACAGGTGTCTTGCCTGTGGATGAATCAAAAACGGTGCCGTCGATGAAGGTGCCTTTGTAGTGGACAGTGACGGTGTCCGTGGCCTTCGGCTTCGGCCCTTCGGAAGGGGTAAGAATCTCGTACTGCAGGCCGCTAACGGTCTGGACCACTCCTGGGCGTTTAGCATTGCTGGCGAGGAATTCCGCGCCCGCCTTCCCAGCCTCCGCGCCTGCGGCGGTGGCAACGGCTTTGCGCTGCTCGTTGACCTCCTTCATCGCACCGGTGAACTGGGTCATGGCCGCTTTTAGTTCTTCCATGGTAAACGGTGCTTCCTTGTTGTCGAAGGCATCCCGAAAGCCGTTTTTGAGGGCGTCAAAATCAGGCGTGAAACCCTGGGTGGCCATCTGACGGCCAAATACGTAGCGACCGATGTAGTAGCTCACCTTGTCCATGGGTACACCTGCTAGCGGATTAGCGGCTGGTGGGGTAGGGGACTTGGGTGCCGGAGTGGGAACGGCAGCAGTGGGTGCGCTCGGGGGTGGCAGGGCTGGTTTGATTTGGTCCTCGGCTGACGCAGCAGTAAGAAAGCTGGCAGCTAGAAAAAGGGCGGAACGGAAGTGCATGGAAAAGGCTAGATGTCGGTGCCCAGGGACGCAAAGAAAAACCCCATTCACCGTAGAACGATGAATGGGGCTGAATATTTGCGAAGCCTGGTGGGCGAGATTACTTGCCAGCAGGAGGAGCCTCAGGGGCGGCAGCCGCAGCAGGATTGATGTCCAGCAACTCCACTTCAAAGATCAGCGTCGAGTTCGGGGCGATGCCCTGGTTGCCCTGCTCGCCATAGGCCAGCTTGGCAGGGATGGTGAACTTAAACTTGCTGCCCTTGCTCATGAGCTGCACGCCTTCGGTCCAGCCTGGAATCACGCCGTTGAGAGGGAAGGTGGCGGGCTCGTTGCGGTCCACGGAGCTGTCAAACACCTTGCCGTCGATGGTGGTGCCATGGTAATGCACCTTCACGGTGTCGGTGGCCTTAGGCTTAGGGCCTTCAGCGGCCTTGAGCACTTCATACTGCAGGCCGCTGGCGGTCGTGGTGACTTCCTTGCGCTTGCCGTTGGTGTCCAGATAGTCCTGGCCCGCCTTGACGTTCTTGGCAGCACGGAGGCCTTCAGAGGCCTGCATGGCGGCCTGGAACTTTTCCATGGCAGCGCTCAGTTCAGCCTGGGGATACTTGGAGGGTGTGCTGTCGATGGAGCTCTTCATGCCTTCCTTGAAAGCGTCGAAGTCTGGCTTGAAGCCCTGGCCGGACATGCTCTTGCCGATGTTGCGACCAATGAAGTAGCTGACCTTGTCGATGGGCACACCAGCCATGGGGTCTGCATCGGCAGCCGCAGCGGCGTCGGGCTTCGCATCCTTAGGGGCGGCGGCAGCATCAATCTTGACTTCTTGGGCCGAGGCCATGGTAAAAGCCGCAGTGGCGGCAAGCAGAGTGGTGAAACGAGGGTACATCGGAGGGAGCCTAAGCGGCAGGCGCAGAGTGGTCAAAGAGAAAGGCCACTTTCTCAGTGCCGTGACGGATGCCCCATTACGAAGGTGGAACCGCCTTATTTGGCTGCCTCAGGCGGATTAATGTCGAGCAGTTCGACCTCGAAAATCAGCGTTTCGTTTGGACCCACCGCACCCTGACCCTGATCGCCGTAAGCGAGCTTGTTGGGAATCACAAACTTGTACTTGCTGCCCTTGTTCATCAGTAGCACGCCCTCGGTCCACCCGGGAATGACACCGTCGAGACGAAACGAAATCGGGGCTTTCCGGTCCACAGAGCTATCGAATACAGTGCCATCCACGAGTGTACCGTGATAGTGCACCTTCACGATATCCGTGGCCTGCGGCTTGGGCCCATCCGCAGCCTTTAGCACTTCATACTGCAGGCCGCTGGCGGTGGTAGTCACCTCCTTGCGCTTGCCGTTAGTGGCTAGGTATTCCTTGCCCGATTTGATGGCCTTGGTCCGCTTTAGTTGGGCGTCAGAAGGCAGGGCCGCCTTAAATTTCTTCACAGCCTCCGCCATCTCCTCCTCGGTGAACTTCGGGGCTGCGCCTTCGAGGGCGCTTTTCACCCCTTCCATGTAGGCGTTGATGTCGGGTTTGAAGCCCACATCCACCATGTTCTTAGCCGTGGTGCGCCCCATGTTGTAACTTACCTTGTCCCTTGGCACAGTGGCCATTGGATCTTCCGTCGAGGTGGCTGTTTTGTCAGCGGCTGGAGCCGGTGGCGTGGCTGGTTTTTCCTGAGCGCAGGCGAAGCTGACAGTGGTCGATGCGATGAGGAGAGAGGCGAACCACGGATGCATCGCGGAGCCTAGACTTCCTGCCATGGGCGGTCAAAGAGAAAGGCGGTAGTGGAAGGAGCTTGAGGTGGACGGTCTTCGCGGGAAAGATGGGCGCAGAATGGCAAAAACCGACCTCAAAGCACTGCGCGAACTCGCCTGGATTGGTGATTCCGTCCTGGAACTCTATGCGCGCAGCCGTGTTTTGAAGGAACATGGCGGCATCGACGCGGAAGCGAAGGCTAGGTTCACCCGCAACTCCTTCCTCAACTGCATGGGCAATCCCACGGCGGTGGAAGCGCGCATTGGCGAGATCTACCACGCGGAAGGTTTGGCAGCCGCGCATGCCTGGATTGCCGAGAATTTTGAGCCGCTGTTCTTGAAGCAGGAGGCGAATCGGAAGCGGGGGCGGTGAGCGGGGAGATTTAACCGCACGTCCCAGCGTCGTGAAACAAAACAACCCATAGCCCCGTCATCACACCGCATGATTCGCGCCCTCTCTTTTCTGATCGTGCTTTCATTCACCGCCATGGCGGCGGAGAAGCCCAACATCGTTTACATCCTGGCGGATGACATGGGGATAGGCGACCTGGGTTGCTATGGGCAGAAGATGCTTACTACGCCGAACATCGACCGGCTGGCAAAGGAGGGCATGCAGTTCGATCATCATTATGCTGGCTGCACGGTGTGCGCCCCCTCGCGTTGTGTATTGCTTACCGGGCTACACAACGGCCATGGCCGAGTGCGTGGCAATGATCCTTGGACGGTGCCAGACACAGATTTGACCCTGCCGAAACTGCTGAAGCAGGCCGGATACTCCACGGCTTGCTTTGGAAAATTCGGCTTGGGCAAGCCTCTGCCGGACGATGACCCCAACCGCAAGGGCTTCGATGAGTTCTTCGGTTACGTGGACACCAGTCACGCGCACAACTTCTATCCCACCTACCTGATCCACAATGGCGTGCGCGAAGCCCTGCCCAATGTCATCATTCCCAACACGGCGAACAGGGCGCACGAAGACACAGGTGTGGCCACCAAGGATGGTCGCAAGGTGTGGGCACCCGGGCTTATCGGGGAGAAGGTGCAGAGCTTTTTGGATGCGCAAACCACAGAGAAGCCGTTCTTCCTCTACTATGCGCTGAACTTACCCCACGCGAATAACGAAGCTGGCAAGAAATCGCCGCTAGGCCATGGCCTGGAAAGCCCCACGTACGGTGAGTTTGCGAACAAGGACTGGCCCGATGTGGAGAAGGGTTTCGCGCAGTTCATGCGCTTCATCGATGACCAAGTGGGCGCGGTGATGGCGAAGCTGAAGGCGAAGGGCATGGATCAGGACACGCTGATCTTCTTCTCCAGCGATAACGGCCCGCACCACGAGGGCGGTCACGATGCAGAGTTCTTTCGCAGTCATGGCGAATATCGTGGCACCAAGCGCGACATGTGGGATGGCGGCATCCATGTGCCCTTGCTGGCGCGCTGGCCCGGCAAAGTGAAGGCAGGTGTGCATACTCCGCACGTATGTGGCTTCGTGGACATGATGGCCACAGTGAGCGACCTAACAGGCGGAAAGCTGACAACGGAAACTGACGGTCTTACCTTCCTTCCCACGCTGCTGGGCACCGGTACGCAGCCACAGCATGACTTTCTGTACTGGGACTTCAATGAGCAGGGCGGGCGGCGTGCGGTACTGAAATGGCCCTGGAAGCTTATTCATCTCAACACCGGCGCGACCGGCCGAGAAGACAAGAAGCCCGCCAAGGCGAAGCCTCTAGAGGTGCAGCTCTTCAATCTGGAGAAGGACGAGCCTGAGCACCGGAACGTCGCAGCGGAGCACGCCGACATCGTGGCCCAGTTGGAGGTGTTTATGAAGCAGTCTTGGAGAGAGCCTTGAGAAAAAGTGAAGAGTGAAATAGGAAGGGTGAAATAATGAACTGACCGAGACAACAAGGCTCTCTTCCTCATTTCACTCTTCCCATTTCACTTTTCACTCTTTCCTTGAGTCAGCGCCCGGCCTGCTTCATGGGATGGCATGGCCGTACCGCTGCTTGACGTCAATGCCCAGAACCATCCCCTTGAAGCCGAACTAACCGCTGCTTTTCAGCGTGTGCTGAAGCATGGCATGTTCATTCTTGGCAAGGAAGTGGACACATTGGAGGCGGAAATGCGGGAGTTCCTGGGCGTAAAGCACGCGCTCGGAGTTTCCTCGGGCACCGATGCACTGGTGCTCGCGCTGATGGCTCTGGATTTGCAACCGGGCGACGAGGTGCTGTGCCCGGCCTTCACTTTCTTTGCCACCGCGGGGAGTGTTTCGCGCGTGGGCGCTGTGCCGGTGTTTGTGGATGTGTGTCCTATTTGTTTCAACATCGACATCAATGATGCCAAAGCCAAAATTACTAGCCGTACCAAGGCGATCATGCCGGTGCATCTTTTCGGCCAAAGCGCGGACATGGATGCCGTCCAGGCGCTTGCCACCGAGCACGGCCTGCGTGTGATTGAAGACGCCGCCCAAAGCCTCGGCGCCGCTTACAAAGGCAAGCAGACTGGGACCATTGGCGACTTCGGCTGCTACAGTTTCTTTCCCAGCAAAAACCTTGGCGGTCTCGGTGATGCAGGCCTTCTCGTCACTAACGACGAGAAGCTCGCCGAATATGCGAAGATCCTGCGCGTGCATGGCTCGGCTCCCAAATATTACCATCACTACATTGGCGGCAATTTCCGCATAGATGCGCTGCAAGCGGCCTTCCTTAGCGTGAAGCTGAAGCACTACAACGGCTACACTGCGTACCGTCAGGCCAACGCCTCATTCTACCAGGAGCACCTCGGAGCACTGCCCGGCGTTGTGCAGGCTGATCCAGCGCATTGCAAGTGCATGACGGCGCAATCTGCGGCGCTGGCTGAATCAAAGGCCAAGGTGGTGTTGCCAATCAGTTATGAGCACAACACGCATATATGGAACCAGTACACCATCCGCGTGCTCAATGGACAGCGCGATGCGCTGCGTGATTTCCTGTGGTCGAAGAAGATCGGCTGCGAGGTGTATTATCCCGTCACGCTGGATCAGCAAAAGTGCTTCGCCAATGTGCCGCCACATGCGCTGCAAGGCTGCGAAGTTTCGCATCAGCTTGCCGCTGAAGTCCTCAGCATCCCGATTTATCCTGAATTAAACGAGGCGCAGAAGCAGGAAGTGGTGGACACCATCGCCGAGTTCCTAGCCTAGCCCTGCCGGTGTCGATGCCATGCTAACCGTTCTGCACGACATCGCCGAACTGACCGCTCTAGAGCGTCCTGTGGTGCTCGCCATCGGTGTTTTTGATGGGGTGCATCGCGGCCATCAGTTGGTGATCCAGCAGGCGCAGGCCAGAGCGCGAGAGCGTGGTGCCGTGATGGTGCTCATGACCTTTGATCCGCACCCGATGCGGGTGCTGCGTCCTGGCACCGCACCCAAGCTATTGTGCACGGCCGAGCATCAGCAACTGATCCTCGCGCGGCAGGGGGTAACGCATCTGCTGTTATGCGAATTCAATGAAACCGTTGCCAAAACCTCCGCCGAAGACTTCGTGCGAAGTTTGGCTGCCGCCTGCCGCAAGCTGGATGCGGTGTTTGTTGGTGAAACTTGGCGCTTTGGTGCCAAAAGGGCAGGGGACATTGATCTTTTAAAACGTCTCGGCGTGGAACTGGCCTTCGAGGCCTTCGGCGTCAAGCCCTTGGCTGTCGATGACAAGGTTATCAGTAGCACGCTCATCCGACAGGCGGTGGAACGAGGCGATTTCGTTGCCGCCAAGGAGTTGTTAGGTCGCGACTACACCGTTCTGGGCACCGTCATCGAAGGCCGGAAACTCGCTCGACAACTTGGATTTCCCACGGCCAACCTTGATGTTCACAACGAGCAGCTTCCGCCCGCCGGAGTCTATGCCGTGCGGGCCCTCATTGGTGAAACATGGTACCCCGGCGTGGCCAATCTAGGCCGCCGCCCCACCGTCGCTGACACGGATGATCTAAGCCTGGAAGTGCACGTCTTTGATTTCGATGCGGACTTGTACGGCCAGCTTGTGGAGGTGACTTTTGTCCAGCACTTGCGTAACGAGAAGAAATTCGCTGGGTTGGACGAATTGAAGGCGCAGATAGGTGAAGACGCGGTTAAAGCGCGGCTCGCGCTGTCATACAGTGCCACCTGAGTGTCGTGTATTAGGAGCTTGGCTGAAAAGACAAATAGCAGTTTTGCCAAAAAAATTGCTATAAACAAGGAATTCGCTCGTTTGACAGACA
>JAQGPI010000229.1 GCA_028293175.1 Verrucomicrobiaceae bacterium
GCGCGGTTGATGCGGGAAACCTTGGTGCAGGCCGAACCGGTGCCAGGGCAAGTGGGTGACATAGAAGTTGAATGGTTGCGCGTCTTTGGTCGTACGGATTGGTTTGCCAGCTTGCCCGAAATGGCTGCCGAAGAAATCGAGCCCACCCTCGAAGTCGAACCGACACCGCTCAGCGTCTTGCTGCGCAAGCATCAGCCAATGCCTAAACGCACCACGCCCTCCGGCGAGGAAAGCTTCAAGGTGCTAGGGAGCGTGCTGTTTGGTCCGGGCCGGGAAATCGGCCGCAATCTGGGCACCTTAGTTCATGCATTGATGGAGCAGGTAGGCTGGATCGACGACGGCTTTAGCGAAGCTGACTTAACTGACGTCTGGACGGCAAAAGGATTAACCGAACAGCCTGCCTTTGAAGATGCTCAGACGCACGCCTTGAATGCAATCCGCTCGTCTGCTTGCCGCGCCGCTTTCACTCGTCCCGGACCCTTCGTCAAACTTTGGCGTGAACGCCCTTTCGATCTGGTACACGAAGACGGCGAATGGATCTCGGGCACTGTGGATCGGGTAAACATGAGCTGTGATGCGCAAGGGCGTGCCACGTCGGCAACCATCATCGATTTCAAAACTGATGAGATCCCCGATGCGGACAAACTCGCGGAGAAGATCGAGGGCTATCGTCCGCAAATCGCCCTCTATCGCAAGGCCGTGGCGAAGCTTACCGGCTTGCGGCAAGAAGACGTTAACGCGCGCCTGCTTTTCACTCGCAACGGCGTCCTGGCGGAGGTGTAATAGCCTCAGGCACTTCGCGTGGCAGGCCCTGTGAATGTGATTCACCCATTGGGTTAATGATCTTCATGGGGTGACGGAATTTCCCCTTTGCCAATCGCCCTGGCGTGGGTATGTCTTACCCCCGCTTTGCGATCCAAGATCTTGCGTTGGCGGGAAAAATCCCACCCAATAAGATAGACGATAATGAGCAAAAGTGACTTTGGATTGATTGGCCTCGCTGTGATGGGGCAGAACCTTGTGTTGAACGTCGAAAGCCGCGGTTTCCAGGTTTCGGTTTTCAACCGGACCACCGCCACCACCGACGAGTTCATAGCCAAGCATCCGGGCAAGAAGCTCGTGGGCGCTCACACGCTGGAAGAGTTCGTGCAGAGCCTCTCCACCCCGCGCAAAATCCAGATCATGGTGAAGTCCAACGCAGTGAAGGATACTGATCGTGACGCTGTGGACGCGGTAATCGAGCAGTTAATCCCCCTGCTTGAAAAGGACGATATCATCATCGACGGCGGCAACAGCTATTATCAGACTACAGAGCGTCGCGACGCCTATCTGGAACCCAAGGGCCTGCGCTTCATTGGTGCTGGTGTCTCCGGTGGTGAAGAAGGCGCTCGCAAAGGCCCCTCTATCATGCCCGGCGGCCCTGCCAGCACCTGGGAAGTAATGAAGCCCATCTTTGAAAGTATCTCCGCCAAGGTGGACGGCGAGCCTTGTGTGATCCACATCGGCCCCGGCGGGGCTGGTCACTATGTGAAGATGATTCACAACGGCATTGAGTACGGCGACATGCAGCTCATCTGCGAAGCCTACAACATCTTCAAGCACGCTGGTTTCACTACCGACGAGATGGCCGCCATCTTCAACGAGTGGAACGAAGGCGACCTACAGAGCTATCTCATTCAGATTTCCGGCAAGGCCCTAGAACAGAAGGACCCTGAAACTGGCAAGCCTATCGTCGAGCTCATCGTCGACAAGGCAGGTCAGAAGGGTACCGGCCAGTGGACGCTGCTCAATGCCGCTGAAAACGCGGTCGTCATCAGCACCATCAATGCCGCCGTGGAAGCCCGCATCCTTTCCAGCCAGAAGAAGCAGCGCGTTGCTGCCAGCACGCAGCTTGCCGGTCCGAAGGTGAATATCACCCTCGAGAAGGCTGAACTGGTCAAGAAGGTGCAGGACGCCCTCTACGCCTCCAAGATCATCAGCTACGCGCAGGGTCTCGACCTCATCAAGACCATGGGCGAGAAGAAGAAGTGGGACCTCGACCTGGGCCGCATCGCCTCCATCTGGCGTGGCGGTTGCATTATCCGGGCCCGCTTCCTCAACCGCATCACCGATGCGTACCGCACCAATTCCAGCCTGGCCAACCTCATGCTCGATCCGTTCTTCAAGGACGTGCTGGCCAAGACCCAGCAGAGCTGGCGCGAAGTGGTGTCGCTCGCCACCCTCAACGGCATCCCGGTTCCTGCTTTCAGTGCCTCGCTCGGCTACTACGACAGCTACCGCGCGGAACGCCTGCCCGCCAACCTGCTGCAGGCCCAGCGCGACTTCTTCGGAGCGCACACCTACGAGCGCACCGACAAGCCAGAAGGCCAGATGTTCCACACGGAATGGCCTGAAGTCATCGGCTAAGCGTCGAGCGGACTTCTTCGTCGGTTCATTCACCAAGGCGGCTGGGCAACCCAGCCGCCTTTTTGTTTTGGCAGCACTCAGAGTGCGAGAGAACTCTTTTGTAGAAATCACCAGTCAGGACGTTGGTAGTGCCATGAAGTCTGTTCTTGCCGCTATTGCCTTACTCGTAGCGATCACACATCCTCTTGCTCATGGCACCGAGCCCGGCAAGGCACCAGGTCGTCAGTATGTGTACGGTGCCGAAGTGGTACGCGTCATTGATGGCAGTACGGTAATCATGAACATCGACCTGGGCTTTCATGTGTGGCTGCACGATGAAACGATGCGGTTGGACGGTGTGAATGCGCCTGATCTTAAGGGCGAGCACAAGGCTGAGGCGCAAAAGTGGCGCGATGCCTTGCAGTCCTTGCTGGAAGGCCGCAAGCTGATCATCCAGACCAAGAAGGACAAGTCGCCGAATCCGCCCACGCGCTTCCTGGTGACGATTTGGGCGGACGATGAGAACGTGAACGAAGCCTTGCCGAAGGCGGTAAAGTAGAAGCTCTACTTCAGTTTTCCGGCACCGGGTTCGAGCGCTGCGTCGATTGCTTTGCGGAGATCGGCGTTCCAATCGGCTTTGCCGCCGCCGCGACGGTTGGCGATGGCGGTGTAGTTGAGTCCATCGCTCCTTTGAGAACAGATGGCGGTCACACCGGGATGGCTGCCTGCAAACGAATAGAGGTACTTGGCTCCGGGTTTGCGAGGCAGGCCGCTGATCCAGTACGTCTCGAGAAAACGGCAGTAATCCGCAGCGGTGCAGGCGAGGATGCCCGCGCCATCTCGCGATTCGGTACGGAAAGAGTGCGGCACTTCTGCTTTGGGATACTCCGGATGATAACAGTACCAAGTCTCGCCTGGCTGACGGTCGCGTGCGTCACTTGAACTGAGGCTGAAAGAAGAAGCACCGGCTTCTTTGGCCACAGTCGCTTGCAAGTAGTCGATGAACTTCTGGCCGCTGACCTTTTCGATCACGCGTACTAGCAGGATGTAGCCAAAGTTGCAGTAGGCATAGGCGGTGCCCGGATCCGCGTCCATCGGTCGTGTGAGACCATATCTCACAACGTGAGTGGGTTGGAGTTCGTTGAGCTTCACGCCGTATTTGGCCGTCATCTTGGTGCTGTCATTGGTGAAATCGCCTGATTTGGCGCGGTCCCAGCCGCCTTTGTGATCCAGTAGATTCTGAATGGTCACTAACTTCCAGCGCGGATCACACTCCTTGGCCTCGGGATACTGTGCGAGGTTCAGTACGGCGAACACAAGGTCGCTGGGCTTGAGTTGTTGATTGTCAAACAAGGTATGAATTGCCGCTGAAACAACGGGTTTGGTCATCGAAGCCACGCGCATTTTAACACCTGGCTTGAGCGGATTTTTAAGGTCCGCATCGGCCCAGCCAAAGGCGCGATCGTGGATTATTTTGCCGCCCTTGCTGATGGCGAAGGTGAGAGCCGGGATGCCTTTTTCGGCCATAAATTGTTTGATCGCTTCATCGACGTCTTTCAATTCGACATTTACCTCGCCACTGACGGGAATCGTCGTGGCATCCAGCTTGCCTATGTCCTTGAAGCGGTCTTCGACCTTGGGTGCAGCCAGCGCCTGCTGTTTAACGAACGTCTGATCGTCGGCAGACAGACGGGCAAGGCTGATGTTGAACGTCTTGCCACCTCCCGATGAAAGCGTGACGTTGCCATCGTTGGATGAAACATACTCGGCTTCGACCTTTTTCCCGTCGCCGCCTCCGTCCACGTCCGGCCGTGGGCAAGGGCGGTGGCAAGACCGATGAAAAGCAGGACAAGGCGGGAGAGAGGCCACTTCATCTGCGCGAGTCTATTCAGCCGTTTAAGGGAAGGCAATAGGAATGGTGAGGCAGCGCACATTGCGCAAAGTTCCGTCCTCGGGCCATCGTTCCATGATCTCCATGAACCGCCTCACTCCGCTCTTCTCCGTTCTGCTCGCTGCGAGTCTTCACGCTGCCGACAGCAAAGGCTTCGACATCCCTGGCATGAAGCATGACATTGAGTTCGCCAAGGCGGGCGATGTGAGCCTCACCCTTGATGCGTTTGTGCCGCCCGGAGACGGGCCTTTCATTACTTGTATTCTGGTACACGGCGGCGGTTTCACGAAGGGCGACAAGCAGACCTTCATCAAGCCGCTTTTCGAGCCGCTGGCCAAAGCGAACTTTGTCTGGTTCACCATCAACTATCGCCTTGCTCCTCAGCATGCCTGGCCTGCCTGTGCTGATGACGTAGCCAGCGCGATCAAGTGGGTGAAGCTGCACGCGAGCGAGTACAAGGCCGACCCCAAACGCATCGCGCTCATAGGTGAATCAGCAGGCGGCCATCTCGTGTCCTGGGCCGGCGTTACAGGCGAGGGCGATACCGCAGTGGCCGCAGTGGTACCTTTCTACGCACCGCATGATTTGACCATTCAGGTGAAGCGACGCAAAGAATTGGGCGGTCTCGGTGGCCTCATTGGCACTGATGAGTTGAACGATGCCGCGTGGAAGAAGCTGGCCGACATCTCACCCATGAATCGCGTGGTGCCGGGCCTGCCGCCTTTCCTCCAACTCCATGGCGACAAGGATACGACAGTGCCTCTTGAACAAAGCATCCTCTTCCAGGAGAAGATGAAAGCCGCTGGTAATCAGTGCGAACTGATCACGGTTGCGGGCGGCATCCACGGCATGAGCGGCTGGCAAAAGCTCGGCTCCGATTATCAGGAGCAACTCGTGGGCTGGCTCCGAAAGACGCTGAAGTAGTCTTATTTTTTCTCCGCTGCGGCGCGGTTCTGCACATAGGCGCTGCGGACAGAGAGGTAGGGGTCCACCGAATCCTTAGCGGCGGCGTCATAGGCTGCGAGCTGCGAAGGCAATACGCGCAGGGTGTTGGCGCTAGGCGGAATCTTCGTCCAGTCGTGTTTGCCTTTCCAGAAGACGCCCCAGTTGACCGGATTGAGCGCATAGTCGCCGATCAGGCCTACGCCATCACGAAGGCTGCTGGGGCCTAGGAAGGGGATCACAACGTACGCGCCATGGCCGATGCCCCATTTGGCGAAGGTCAAACCTGTGTCTTCGGCAGGCAAATCCGCAATTGATGCGATCTTGTCTGAGACGCGAAAGAGGCCGCCCACGCCAGCCACCGTGTTCACAGCAAATTTCTCTGTCTCCAACCCCGCCCGCTTCATCTTGCCCTGCAACACGCAGTTAACAACCCGCACGGGGTACTTGACGTTTTCAAAGGCGTTGTCCACGCCGCGACGCAGCGCCTTAGGCAGGATGAACTCATAGCCTTTCGAGATCGGCCGGAAAATGTAGGTGTACATGCCGTCGTTCAACTTGAACGTCGCACGGTTTAGGCCTTCCAGTGGATCAGACACTTTCGTCACTGCATACTCGTCGAGATCATCGGTTTTGCTGGTTGTAGGGGCTACCTTAGCTGAGACGTTTTTTCTGCTCGATTTAATTACTGTGTTGACGGTGACATCCGCCTTCTTGTGGGTAGAGGTGCAACTGGAGAACAGCGGCAGGACCGCCAGCAAGAACAGGGCGAGGATGGGAGGAGTTGTTTTCATTACGGTCGGGAGGTGGAATCGCTAAGGGAGCTCAAGACAGTGGCGGCACCACCTTTTTTGAAAGCGGCATCGAGCTGGCTGCGATAGTTGGCGATCATGCTCACGCCTTCAATCACGACGTCCGTGATGTGCCAGCCTTCTTCCTGCTCCATGCGGTAGGTCACTGCATAGCGGCTGCCTTGATATACGGTCGTTGTGGCCACGTCCACACGTCCTGGCGCGGGAGTTGCCGCCTTTTGATAAAGCACCTCAGGATGCTCGCCAAGGGTGAACTTGTTGCTGTAGGAGCGGATGATCAGCGTCGTGAAAAGCTGCGTGGCTTTCGACTGCTGCTCTGGCGTGAACTGCCGCCAGCCCGGGCCAATGGCCCGTCGTGTCATAGCGCCAAAGGCGATGTGTTTTTCCAGAATAGGCCGCAGCTTGTCATGCAATGCCGGCCGTGACTTGGCGCCTTCAGCGGCCTTTAAAACTTCGTCCACTGCGCCGTGCAAACGCTGCTGCGCATCAGCCGCGGTGTCTGCTGCCGATAGGCAGAGGCAGGGCACGAGGAAAAGGAGGGAGAGAAGCTGACGAACTGTCATGGAGGCGGGCCTTTTTCTTGGTCTTTATTTTTGTCTACGCTGCCGAAGGCCATCTTGCCAATCAACGATTCAATATCAACGGAAGACTCCGTCATCGTGATCCGCGCCCCGGGCTGCAGGTTTGAAACGTCCGCGCCGGGTGCCAGGGCTACGTATTTATCGCCGATGAGGCCCGTCGTTTTGATCGAGGCCATGGAGTCGGTGGGCAGATTCAGGCCTGATTTCAGCTTTAGCGTCACGATGGCGCTGAAGTCGGCAGGGTCCACCCTGATGTCTTCCACGCGGCCCACTGGCACACCAGCGACTAGAACGCTACCGCCGGCGTGCAGCCCGCCGGCGTTGGTAAAGCGCGCCTCAATCTGATAGGTCGCACCACTCACGGATGAGCCAGTGCCCAGCTTCACCGTCAGGTAGAGCACTGCCGCGAGGCTGAGCACGACGAAGACGCCGACGAAATATTCCAGCTTGGCCTGTTTCATGAGTCTTGGGAGGAAAGGGAAGGGGGGGCACCGCACCGAATGGCGGCAAGAGAGGCGTCGAGAGCGGCTGCGCTGTCGCGGAATGCGCAAACCACAGGCTCTGCGGATACGGCAAACTCCGCGGGCGTTCCTTGAAAGCACATGCGTCC
The DNA here is from genome assembly GCA_028293175.1 of Verrucomicrobiaceae bacterium. GTDB lineage: Bacteria > Verrucomicrobiota > Verrucomicrobiia > Verrucomicrobiales > Verrucomicrobiaceae > CAINXC01. Next base: position 7,222 of record JAQGPI010000229.1, read on the forward strand.
CTTGTCAAGCAGCGCCACGCGGTCGCTCGCCGCCAGCCCCTCAGAGACATCGTGCGTGACGATGACCGCTGTGAAGCTGAACTGCCTCTGGTACTTGGCGATCATCGTAAAGACCGCATTGCGCCGGAGTGGATCGAGGCCTGCCGTCGGCTCATCGAAAAGCACGAGTTCCGGCCTTGTCACAATCGCCCGTGCCAGCGCCAGCCGCTTTTGCATTCCGCCCGAAAGTTGGCTCGGATAGCGGTCGCGATGCGGTTCTAGCTCCAGTTGTTTCAATGCTTCCAAGCTGCGTGCCATAATTTCCTGAGCTGCCAGGTCTGTGGTTTGCTCCAGCGGTAGCGACACATTTTCCAAAGCGGTCAACGAATCAAACAACGCATTGCTCTGGAACAGGAAACTGCAGCGTTTGCGGAAGTCCGTCCGCTCCGCTCCGAGAGTTCGGCCATCGAATTCCATCTCGCCCGAATCTGGCTGCTCCACTCCGGCCAGACATTTGAGGAAAACTGATTTTCCAGCGCCACTGCCACCTAGGACGGTCACTACGCTGCCCCGTGGCACGTCCAACGACGCTCCCGCGAGCACGATGTTGTCATCAAAGCGTTTGTGAAGCCCCGTGATGCGCAGAAGCAAGTTATTATCAGCAGGGGAGGCCATGATCAGATGAGGAAGGAAGTGATCACATAATCCGCCGCCAGCACTACGATGCAGGAAAGCACCACCGCCCGTGTTGTAGCCGCACTCACCGCACGCGCGCCGGAGGCCGACTGGCTTCGGTGCGCGTTGTAGCCTTGATA
>JAQGPI010000247.1 GCA_028293175.1 Verrucomicrobiaceae bacterium
CTATGAGCGGATCGACCGCACATGGATGGTTGACCACATTCCGTTGACTGATCTGGGCAAGGTGAAGCTGGGGGAACTGATCAACCTGGCAGTGTCAGGAAAATAATCCTGCTACCACGAAGCAATAATTTGCACGGCATATCCGCGCAGATATTCCGTCTCCGGAATGCCCACCAGAATCGGATGATCGGGGCGCTGGCTGTAGCGCTCGATCAGGCGCAGTGAACGCTTCGCATCCACGGCCGCGTCGCGTATGTTCGCGTAGAAGTCGCCGGTGCTCACATGGTGGGAGCAACTGAAAGTCATAAGGATGCCGCCGGGTTCCATCATCTTCATGGCGCGGAGATGGATCTCCTTGTAGCCGCGCATGGCATCGTTCACCGATCCCTTGGTCTTCGTGAAGGATGGCGGATCGAGGATAATGAGATCGTACTTGTCGCCTTTCTTGTCGGAATCCTTGAGGAAGTCGAAGGCGTTGTCAGTCACGAACTTGATGTTCAAACCGGAGGCAGTGGCATTGGCCTGGGCCTGTTCGTTAGCCGGAGCGCTGGCATCTACAGCAGTGACTTCTGCGGCTCCCGCCAGGGCACAAGCCTGGGCGAAACCGCCCTGGTTGCTAAAGCAGTCGAGCACTCGCTTGCCCTTGGCATGTTTGGCTACATGCTGGTAGTTGTCGATCTGGTCCAGATAGAGACCGGTCTTCTGGCCTTCCCACACGTCGATCTGGAAAGTCATGCCGGCGCTTTGAATGGGGAAAGGTCCGGGCTGCTCACCAAAGAGCATTTTCTTTTCCACCTCCATGCCCTCGGCTTTGCGCACGGGGGCATCGTTGCGAGCGGTGATGCTCTTGGGATTGAGCACTTCGATCAGCGCCTGCACGATGAGTTCTTCACGCAGTCCCATGGCGAGGGTCAGCGTTTGCAGCACGATATGGTCACCGTAACGGTCCACGATCAGGCCGGGCAGGCCATCGGACTCGCTCCACACCAATCGGCAGAGATTGGTGTCGATGCCCAGCTCATTGCGGACTTTGACGGCGCGTTCGATGCGGCGCTTGTAGAAGTCCAGGTCCAGGTGCTGACGACGGAAGGAGAAGCGGCGGGCGACGATCTGCGACTTTGGATTGTAGATCGCGCTACCGAGAGGCCTGCCGCGCACGTCGTTGAGGATCACCTCGTCGCCTGGTTCCGGATTGCCGGTGACGACTTTCACATCCGAGGCATAGACCCAGTCGTGGCCGTGAAAGAGACGAGAGCGGGGCTGGACAACAAGAGTGGGCATGGGCCGCTCAACATGGCGAGCGATGCATGGGAGTCCAGTGGTTGTGCTCAGCAGCTTATTTCAAACCCCTGAAAAAGCCGTGGGCCGTGGCACTCGTCGTCGCGGCTAGTTCCTCCAAGCTGACTCCTCGCAAGGCCGCGATGTACCTAGCTGTGTCTGCGACGAAAGCAGGCTCGCAGCGCTTGCCACGATGCGGAACGGGGGCCAGATAAGGGCTGTCTGTTTCCACCATGAAGGCATCCGCAGGCACCGCTTTGGAGGTCTCCTGGATTTGAAGGCTGTTCTTGAAGGTGACGATGCCGGTGAAGGAAACGAAATGACCCATGTCGATCACTTCCATGGCCTGGTCGCGGGTGCCGGTAAAGCAATGGAACACTCCGCGCAGCCTGCCGTTGTAGGGCTTCACGGCAGCTACGAGATCCTCCTGGCTCTCGCGTGCATGCAGGATCACATTCAGGCCCAGCTCGACGGCGAGGTCCAGTTGAAGGCGCAGCACTTCCGCCTGATGTTGCTTCCATGAGGCGACATCAAAGCCTTCTGGCGGCGCGTGAAAATAATCTAGCCCGATCTCGCCAATGGCGGCTACGTCCGGCTCCCCCGCCAGCGCCCGGAGGTCATTGATCCACGTGTCACCGCTAACGGTGTCCACATCACAGGGATGGATGCCCACTGCTGGATGAATCTCCGGATAGACCTTGGCCAAGTCAAGCAACTGACGCGCATTGGGCAAATCAACGGCAGGGGTTACTACCTGTGTGACGCCTGCCTCTACGGCGCGGCCAATGACATCTCGCAGATCGGTGCCGAACTGTTTATGGCCTAGATGGCAGTGGGAATCGATTAGCATGGGCTCGGTTAGATGAACCGTTCGAGGATCACTTGCAAGTCCGCCGCTGTCTCCATAGGCCAGTGCGAGCGGTCGGTCATGATGGCATGCTTCAATGCCTCGTGTTCCGGCCAGTTGGGCTCGGTGGGGATGCGGGCAATCGTGTTGGCAACGATGGTCTTGGCAAGGGCGACATTGGCCATGAGGTGGGCGATCACGGCCTCGACGGAAACGGGTTCCTCTTCCACTTTCCAGCAATCGTAATCAGTGACCATTGCGATGGTGGCGAGAGCGATCTCGGCCTCGCGAGCAAGCTTGGCCTCGGGCAGGTTGGTCATGCCGATCACATCAAAACCGAGCTGGCGGTTGGCATTGGATTCCGCACGAGTGGAGAAGGCCGGGCCATCCATGCAAACATAGGTGCCACGGTCATGCACGCGCACGCCGGTGGCTTTTGACTCCTCGGCAAGCAGGGTGCGCAGGCCATCCGAAATCGGGTCCGCCATGGAAACATGGGCCACGATGCCATTGCCAAAGAAAGTGTGGTGCTCGCGGCGGCTGGTGCGGTCAAAGAACTGGTCCGGCAGCACCACATCGCGCGGATGGTATTCCTCCTTGAGGCTGCCCACGGCGGTAACTGCAATGATCCAGCGCACATTCAACGAACGCAGCGCCCAGATGTTGGCGCGATGGTTCAGCTCCGTGGGCAGGATGCGATGGCCCCTGGCGTGGCGGGGAAGGAAGAAGACCCGCCGACCGGCGAAGGTACCACCGATGATCTTGTCCGAAGGTGAACCAAAGGGCGTATGAATTTCGATCTCCTCGCGGTCGGAGAATCCTTCGATGTCATAAAGGCCCGAGCCACCGATGATGCCGATAGCAGGGGGGAGCGCAGATGTGTCAGACATCGAGAAATCTAAATGGCGGGACTCAATGGGCAAATGCACATTTCTTGCTAACGTCACAAGCATGACACTGCCGCCCTTGCCGTTATCCACTCCTTCGCTGCTTTTTCCCGCGATCTCTCTGCTCATGCTGGCCCACACGAATAGGTTCCTAGGGCTGGCCGGTGTAATCCGCTCTCTGCACGCGAACTGGCGGACCACAGGCGAGCCAATGCTGGTGGAACAAATCCACAATCTACGGGTGCGCATTCGCATCATTCAACACATGCAAACGCTGGGCGTGCTGAGCCTCATCATGTGCATCGTAAGCATGGCTTTCTTGTTCTCCGACCGGCAACTGGGCGGTCAAATCACCTTTGGCCTGAGCCTGCTGCTCATGCTAGCCTCGCTGCTTCTTACCCTGCTGGAGATTCAGAAGTCTGGCGTGGCTTTGGACCTGCACTTACAGGACGTGGAGCGGGGAGGGAAGAAGAGTCAAGGGCTGCCGAATTGAAGCGACTTGATGCGCATACCTTCCCATTCTGCCTCGCCCTTCATGCCAAACGCCTCATAACATTTCAGCAGCGCCTGTTCACGCGCCAAGATATTGAAGCCGGTGCAGGAGTGCAGCTTACGCAGGCACATGGGGCATAGCTGATGGGGTTTGGCATCGGATTCTCCCAAATGGTTGGAGCCGTTCATAACGCAACGGAAGAAGGTGCAGTGCCTGATGCCAAACATATGGCCAGTTTCATGAACAAGGACCTTCATGCTGCGTGCCAAAATGACCGCCTGATAATCGTTTCCCCGCGGCGTACCATAAAACTGCGGATCATAGCGAGCGAAGCTGAATACTCCGGTGCCGCCCACCAATGAAGCCTGGCCGAATACGAAATTCCAGGACGACTCGGGGTAAAGATCCTCCATGGTCACTGCGACGATAGCGAACGCATCCTTCGGCTTCTGAGTATTCAACCAGTTCAGGATGTCGGTGCTGAGCAACTGACGGTTGTGTGTATGTTTGTTGATCCGGTTTGCGGCGGGCAAGTCGTCCACCTGTACCGGTGTTAGAATGGTCACGGGCATGCCAAAGAACGCCTGTGCATAGTCGCTGAGCTTGGTAAGGGAAGGGGCGACATCCGTCGGAAAGTCGCCGATGGGCAGCATGTACAGCCTGCCGTGCAGGACGTCGGGCTTCATTGCATTGCCCGCCAAGAAGGCATTGAATGTTTGAGGCGGTTCGTTATGCGTTGCCAACCAGTCGTTAGGACTTGGCTTTGAAATTGGCTCGAACAGCGAGTTGTTCTCCGTAAAGGCCCGTTGAAGAAACGGCCGGCTTCCCTCAGTGCTGCCAATGGCCCGGGAGCGTTCGGCCGCCGAAGGGACGACGAAATCAACTGCGCCCGCCAAGGTGGCAAAGAGCGCAAGAATGACAATCAGCCTCATCCGTTGGCATTCGCTTCATGTTCATCCTGCTGCCGCTGATTGGTTGGGAATAGCACGGCAATGCCGAACGTGGTGATCGTGCCAAACATGATGCGCCAGGGGAACTCAATCACCGGCATCCAATCGGCACGGGGCAGGCCCTTGGCACCGAGCAAGGCCGCAATATCGATGTCCAATCCGCTGAGGAAAGCAACCACCAGGAAGCCTGCGAGCATGGCCAGCCTGTTGCCGAAATCATTGCCACGTCCCTTAGTGAACAAGCCCACCATGAATACCCCAAGCAGAGAGCCGTACGTGTAGCCAAAGATGCCGAGAATGATGGGCAGGATGCGCAATTTCGGATTGTGTGCAGTAACCCAGGCGGTGCCGAGCGCAACGGCGATCAGCAGCACGGCAAACAGGACTGTGCCGAATCGCAAAACGCGCACTTTGCCCATGTCGGTCTTGGGTTCACCAAACCAGCGGAAATGGAAGTCGCGCACATAGCTGGTGGCAAGAGCATTGAGCGCCGTGCTCAACGAGCCCATGGCAGTGGCGAGCACACCGGCAATCACCAGCCCTCGAATGCCACCAGGCATTACGGTCAGGATAAAATGGGGAAAGACTTTATTGGCCGAGATCACGCCAGTATCACTGCGGGGGAGCAATGGATCTGGATTCTGCTGGTAGTAAACCCAAAGCAGGATGCCAATGGACAGCACGACTAGGGTGATGGGCACATCCGCAAGGCCGGAGAGGATGGTGGCCATGGCGCTCTGCTTTTTATTCTTCGCCGTCAGCATGCGCTGCACCATATCCTGGTCAGTGCCATGCGTGGCGAGCGTGACGAAGGTAGAGCCGAAGAAGGCCGCCCAGACGGTGTATTCTTGTTCCAGGATACCTTTGATGTTTCCCCACACGCCAGCGCCTTCCTTGATG
>JAQGPI010000248.1 GCA_028293175.1 Verrucomicrobiaceae bacterium
ATCAACAATCAACCATCCACTATCAACTCTATTATGAACAAAGCAGTCTTCATCGCCCGCATCCTCCTCGGCCTCATGTTTGTCGTCTTCGGCATCAACTTCTGGCTGGGCTTCATCAAGATCCCGCCCATGCCGGGTGATGCCCCCGCCTTTATCGGCCTCATGTATGCCAGCGGCTACCTCGCCGTGGTGAAGGTGCTGGAAGTGCTCGGTGGCCTCGCCGCTCTAGCCGGTCGCACCACGCTCGCGGTGCTCATCCTGAGCCCCATCATCATCAACATCCTGCTCATCGACAAGTACCTCGCCCACATCTTCGATCCCGTGGCCGCCTTTGCCGCCGTGCTGGTGCTCTTCCTCGCCTGGGCTGAGAGGGCGCGGTTTGCGGCTTTCTTGAAGTAACCCTTTCAATGTGTGTTCAGTGTCCCATACCTAGCTAACAATAGGGTGGAACATACGTTAGTCGCGGCAGCGTCGTGGAGCAACGGTGTTTTAAGCAAGGGTAAAACTGGGATTTTTTATCAGGGTGTTCATGACGCTGAGCAGCTGGCGCATGACGGCAGTGAGGGCGAGTTTGGCAGGCTTGCCTGCGGCGGTGAGGCGTGTGTAGAGGGCCTTGAGTTTCGGGTTCATGCGGCTGGCGCTGAGCGCCGCCATGTACAGGGCGCGGCGCACGGTTGCCCGGCCTCCGCCAATGGTCCTGCGGCCTTTGTGCTTGCCGCTGTCGCGGTTGCGCGGCGCGAGGCCCGCAAGGGCGGTGACCTGCCCCCGGTTGAGGGTGCCTATCTCGGGCAGGGCGGCCAGGACGCCTGTGGCCGTCACCCTTCCCACGCCTTGCAACAGGCACAGGCGCTCGACTTTGGCGTTCATCTCCTTGTCCCTGGCGGTGTGGTCCTGGATCATCTTGTCAAGCCGGGCGATGTGCGCGGCCAGATGGTCGCGTGTGGCCTTGGCCAGCTTTTGGAGGCTGGGCAGCAGGTGGGTGCGGACGCGGTTTTTTCTCCATCACCAGCAGGTCCACGAGCTGGTTGCGCCGTGTGATCATCTGGGCAAGCTCGCGCTGGCGCAGGCTTGGCTGAAGGGAGGGCTTGGGGTTAATCTGCTGGCCGAAGCGCGTGAGCACCAGGGCGTCAAGAGCGTCAGTCTTGGACTCCTGCCCGAGGACGCGTGCAAAGGCCTTTACTCGGGCGGGATTGAGCACGCTGAGAGTGATGCCGGCCTCATGCAGCGCCTCGGTGAGGGCGCGCTCGTAGCCGCCGGTGGCCTCGCACAGCACATGCACGCGGCAGTCCTTGAGCCGTTTGAGGGCTTTGAGCAGCCGCTGAAGGCCCGCAGGGGAGTTGGGCACTTGGGCCAGGCCTTTGAGATGGAGCGGATCGAGCTGCAAAGTTAGCTTGGCAACATCGATTCCGATGTGGATGGTGGGGATGTTATTCGGACTCATACTTGCTATTATGCGAGCTGTCCGGGGCGCGGGGCAAAACCCTGTGCGCCAGCGCTCAGTCAACGGTTCGAGTTATGAATGACGGCGAGGGGGAACAAGCTCCACACGGGCTTGCCGGAAGGCAGCCCAAGTGCGCGGTGGTTCTCACCCTCGCCGCTGCAGGGGAGGTGGCCGCCTCCCCTGCAGCGACTGCTGCCTACCGGTTTTCAAGCCGCCGGGCCAGCAGTCTTTTCAAACATACAAGTGCGTGTGGCAAGCGAAGCGCGACACCGCTGCTGCCGAAGCATCAAACATCGAATGCAATCAACTCACTCACCGGTTCTCGGGCTCCGCTAATGTTTGAGCGTGGTTAAGGCTTCCTGGCCTAGCAACAGCGGTGTCGCGCTTCGCTTGCCACACGCACTCCACAACGCTGCCGCGACTATTCGAACCTTGCTGATAACTCCCTCACCGCTTCCGGTTCGGAGCGCGACCGTATAGGACAGTGTCCATCGCATCCTCCAGCTCCACATCACTGAGCAGAGGTTTCAAATCGGGATGGGCGGCGGCGGCTTCGACTTCGGGGAGCTGCATGAGGCCGGTGAAATCCTTGCTGTCGATGCACTTCTGTACCTTCGGGTTCTGGCCGAGTTCCAGCATCTTCCGGTCGGAGTACACGCGGTTGATCTTGGGATTTTGAATCATCTGCTGCCACACGCGTTGATCGGGCCAGACGATGAGCAGCCGGGCGAGGTTGGTGGTGGGCCGCATGCTGAAGGGGTCCACATGCGAGATGAGATTGCCAAACATGCTGTGATCGAGCCCCTTGCGGATGCTTTGCACGACCTGGCCGAATGAGCTCTCGATGCGGGTGCCCTCGCGGGCGACGGCGGAGGCGGTTTCGAGGCCATAGAGATTGCCGATCAACCTCAGGGCCATGGTGCCCACCCATAGCATGAAGCCGGAGGGTATGAAGCTGAACATCAGGCCGCGCCACCCGGCCAAGCCCGCAAGGCTGATGAGGCCGATGGCGCCGAGCATGTGGACGACCACACGGGTGACACCATAAGCGAGAAGGCCGATGCCCCCGGAGAAGGCCAGCAGCCGGTCGGCCCCCATGGAAGTGGAGCTGGGCCCAAAGACTTGCACCCGGTGGCGAAAGCAAAACCAGGCGACGGAGACACCGACACCAAGGCAGACCATGCCCATCAGCTGCTTCATCACGCCCCGCGAGAAAGCCATGCCAGCGAGGAAGGCGACGAACGCAGCCGAACCTCCCGCGACCCAGGTGATCATCGGGATGCGATGGATCATGTCCATGGCTTCGTTCGGCATGAGCAAAGGATGACTCTATTTCGTGCTGGGCGAAAGGGAATTTCCGAGACTGAAAACGAGGCAGCGCTAATGAAGTTGCGCAACCTCATCCTTTGGTGTCACCCAGCTCCGCGTGCATAGGACATAGACACTCGCAGCCAGCGCGAGCAAACCGCAGAACCAAAAGCTGTGGCCCGCATTGAGGCCGACGTAATCGAAGAGCTTGTGAACGCCTGAGGCGGCGAGAATACCGATCCACGAAAGCAGGCCCGAGGCACCCTGCACGGCTCCCTTGTGTTCGGGAGCGGGACGATGTTGCAAGACAGCGGCAACGGGCACGATGAACAGACCGGCGCTAAAGCCCAGCGTGGCGAGGCAGATGCTGAAAGTGACGGTGCCAATGCCATCGAAGCCCATGGGCAGGGTGCTCAAGGCCATACCGGCAGCACCGATGGGAACGAGACGGTATTCAATGTGGCCGCGCGAAACGACGCCTGCAAATAAGCTGCCGAGACCGATACCGATGGCGAGCGCGGCATTGAGCAGGCTGTTGTGAAATTCACTCAGATGCAGCAGGGATCGGGCATAGATGAGCAGGCTCATCTGCACGAGGGCGGCGACGAAGAAAAAGCCGGTGTTGCCCCAGTTGGCGCGCCAGAGATCACGGTCTGGCCGCATGACCATCAGTTGACGCCAGAAATCGGTGATGGGATTGAAGCGCAATTTCGCAGCGGGATTGCCTGCCTCCACGTGGGTGATGCCACGACTGAGATACCAGCCCACCAAGGCCAGCACGGCAAGCACCAGCCCGGGAGCATAGGGCATCCGGTGCATGCCCGCCAGAGAACCAGCGAAGACAGTGCCCACAATGACGCCCAGGAAAGTGAGCATCTCAACAATGCCATTGCCCCAGGACAGGCGTTTCACCGGCAGCAGTTCGGGCAGGATGCCATATTTTGCAGGCCCAAAGATGGAGCTGTGGCAGCCCATGAGGA
>JAQGPI010000277.1 GCA_028293175.1 Verrucomicrobiaceae bacterium
CTCATTCTTCATGCGCACCGTCGTCTCCATGTCCTGACGGGTGAAGAACTGCTCCATGTCGTCCACTGCCACTGCCATGGGCGAGGAGTCGCGCATGAGCAAGGTGTTGATCTCATCCTTCTCGCCCGCAGGCGTGAGGTGCTTGGCGAACACCTCCGCATAGGTCGCGGCCACATCTTCGAACTTGGTGGGCACGGGCTTGCCCTTGAAGGCGGCGGCGATCTCCTTGTTACTCTTAGAGTCTGGCTTTTGCAGGGCATCGACAACGCCTTGCGCCTTGGTGGCAAACTCCGCTTCTGGCAGCGCGGCGAACTCCTTCCAAGCCACCAATACAGGGGAGAGCGGACCCTTGCCGGTCGCGCCGTCCATGAAGGCGCGCCACTTCGAGGCCACACGATCACGCAGTTTAAGCTGACCACAGCGGCCACGGTAGGCGTCCTTTTCCAGGTTCTTGGCTTTCGCCTCATAGATGAAGGCGAGGTAGGCGCTCATGCGTTCAGGATTGCGCATGTCCTCGAACACCACCTTGCGGAAATCCGCCATCTTCGTCTCCACCTTCGCCACTTCGCCCTGGAAGCTGGCGTAAGCGGTGTCGCTCGCGGGCTTGCCGATCACTGGCAGGTCGTCGGGCACGATGCTGCTGTTGAAGATGCTGTACATGGCGTAGTAGTCCTTTGCCGGGATCGGGTCGTACTTGTGATCGTGGCAGCGGGCACAGCCCACCGTCAGGCCCAGCATGCCGCGCGCGGTCACATCGATGCGGTCATCCGTTTGCAGGTCCTTGTTGCCTATGAAGGTGTCACCCACGGTGAGAAAGCCCAGAGCGGCGAGGTTCTTCTCGTTGTGCGGAAGGTCGGCAGGCTTGCTGTCCTGGATCTTGTCTGCCGCGAGCTGGAAGGTGAGGAACTGGTCATACGGCATGTCGGCGTTGAGCGAGTTCACCACCCAGTCGCGGTAAGTGTAGGCATAGGGATAGCGGATGTCCTTGCCGGCCACCTGATAGCCCTCGGTATCGGAATAGCGGGCAAGATCGAGCCAGTAGCGCGCCCAGCGTTCACCGTAATGCGGCGAGCACAGAAGCTGGTCCACCAGTGCCGCTTCGGCAGAGGCAGCGTTGCGGGCCGAGGCCTGCTTGAACGCTTCCACCTGCTCAAAGGAAGGCAGCAGGCCGGTAAGCGTGAGGTACAGACGACGGCAAAGCGTGGTGGCATCCGCCGCAGGCGCGGGCTTCAGTCCGGCGGTGGTGAGCTTCGAGAGAACGAACGCATCCACCGGGTTCTTGGAGGCTTGCGTCCCCTTCGGCAGGGCGGGCTTGGTGATCTTCTGGAAGGCCCAGTGCTCCTGCCACTTCGGTTTGCTGCTGGCCGTTGCCAGGGCTTTCTCCTCCGGCCAGGGCACACCCATGGTGATCCACTTTTCCAGCAGCGCGATCTCCTCCGGTTTTAGGGCAGGGCCCTTTTTTGGCATGGGTTCCACACCCGCTGCGTGTTTTATTGCTTTGATTAGCTTTGATCCAGTCGGATTTCCGGGTTCCACCACCTTGCCGTAGTCGCTGCCGCGCAGCACATTCTCATGGCGGTCCAGACGCAGGCCGTTCTCATGTTTCTCGCTGCTATGGCAGTCGTAACAACGCTCCGCCAGCAAGGGGCGGATGCTCTTCTCGAAGAATTCGATCTGCTCCGGCGGAAACGCGGCACGGGCCGCACTCGCAAACACGAGCGAACCGGCAAGGACGATGGCTGAAAAACACTGACTCATTAGGGGGTAGAAAGTTATACGCCTCCGAGCACTTTGTCTTTCCCCTTCTGTCTCACCTTTCAATGGCGCGTGGACACCCTTCGCACCAGCGACCTCCAGCCCGCGCCCGCCGGCTCTGCCAATTGCACGCTGCATCTGGGCTACGGGATGATAGCGCCCTTCGCCCAGCCCGTGAACCTTGCCAGCGCCGGTCCGCAAAGCCTTGTCAACACCGTCACCCTACTGCCGCCCGTGTTAAACCACACCACGCTGACCCAGTTCAACCCCACGACCGGTGCCTTTGCCGGCACCTTCACCATGCCCGGTCGCCTGCCCACTTCCTTCCGCGGCCTGATCGTGCAGGCGCCCGCCGTGGTGAACAATGCCCACAGTTTTGTCAGCGTCGGCTGCGGCTTTTTCCTTTCGCCGGTCAATCCCCCCGGCCCCAACAGCGGGCCGAGCTATAGCGGCCGCGTGGCGTTAACCAGCCCGTAGGACGCGTGATGGATGGGGTCATGCCCGGTCCTTCAGACAGGAACTAACAGCGGGGATTCTGGCCTCCGCCGCGCTGGTGGGCGGAGTTCCACTACGGCGGGGATTCCGCTTCAACGCTCCCTTGCCCTGCCCCGCCGGTTGATCTAGCATCCGGGGCTCTTTCCGCCCTGTCATGCCCAAATACATCCTCACCATCGGCCTCGAAGTTCACGCTCAGCTCAACACGCGCAGCAAGATGTTCTGCGCCTGTCCCGTCGGTTACGGGGCGGAGCCGAACACGCAGACCTGCCCAGTATGCCTGGGCCTGCCGGGGGCGCTGCCGGTGCTGAACATCGGCGCCATCGAGAAGACAATGCTCACGGGCCTGATGCTGGGCTGCCGCACGCCGGAGATCTCGAAGTGGGACCGCAAGAACTACTTCTACCCGGACATGCCGAAGAATTATCAGACGACGCAGTTCGACCTGCCGCTGTGCATCGGCGGCGGCGTGCCGCTCTATGATTTTGCCTACCCAAAGGACGCGCAGAAGAGCATCGCGAATCCGGGCAAGGTGGTGGCGCTCACGCGCATTCATTTGGAGGAGGATGTGGGCAAGAGCACGCACCACGACAAATTCACCACGCTGGACTTCAACCGCGCCGGCTCCCCGCTGATGGAAATCGTGAGCGAGCCGGACATCGAAAGCGCGGAGGAGGCCGTGGCCTACCTCACCAGCCTGCGCCAGATCCTGATCTATGGTGGCACGAGCGATGCGGACATGGAGAAAGGCCAGCTCCGCTGCGATGTAAACATCTCGGTGCGCCCTGAAGGCCAGAAGGAACTCGGCACAAAGATCGAGCTCAAGAACATCAACAGCATGAGCGCCATCCGCCGCGCGATCAAGTTTGAGGAAGAGCGCCAGATCGACTGCCTGGAGAAGGGCGAGAAGTTGCATCAAAGCACGCGCCGCTGGGATGATGACCGTGGCGAAACGACGCTGATGCGCAGCAAGGAAGACGCGCATGATTACCGATACTTCCCCTGCCCCGATCTGGTGCCTGTGCGTACCGGTCCGATCCTGGAACGGGTGAAGCCGCTGGTGCCGGAACTGCCGCATGAGAAGTGCGCGCGCTTCGAGAAAGACTACGGGCTAACGCCCTATGATGCGAATGTGCTGGCGAGCGAGCAGGCCCTGGCGGCTTACTTTGAGGCGGCGGTGAAGGCAGCCCCCGGCGTGCCGCAGAAGAAGATCGCGAACTGGGTGATCAATGAACTGCTGGCGCGGGTGAACGAGGCGGAGCAAAGCATTGAAACCTGTCCTGTGCAGCCTAGCGCGCTGGGCGAGCTGATCGCGATTATTGAAGCTGGCAAGATCAGCAACAACCAGGGCAAGGAAGTCTTTGGCGAGATGTTCGCCAACGGCGGCACGGCGGCGGAGATCGTGAAGGCCAAGGGCTTCGAACAGGTGAGCGACACAGGCGCGCTAGAGGCCATTGTGGATCAAATCATCGCGGGTGCGCCTGAGAAGGTGGCCGAGGTGAAGGGCGGCAACGACAAGGCGCTGAACTGGTTTACCGGCCAGGCCATGAAGCTCTCCAGCGGCAAGGCGAATCCAAAGCTGGTGACGGAGATCGTGCGACGCAAGGTGTTGGGGTAGCCCGGCGGTTGCCTCATTTCATCGGTGGCGGTTCGATCACGTCGCCGCCGGTGGGAATGACGAGGCCGCTGACGATCTTCTCAAACGAGGAGCCGTGGATGGAGGGCTGGATGTAGAGGCGCTGCTTGCGGCGCTTGAGGTTCTCCAGCACGATCTGGATTTCCTTATCTTCGACGTCGTCCATGAAGTCGGAAAACCAGTAGAGGGCGTCGGCGTTGCGCACGAGGTCATTGACCAGCGCGGTCCAGGCATAGACGATGCCGTTGTAGTCCACGAAGTAGGTGCCGGGGCGCTTGGCCAACGGGCGATAGACTTCCTCCAAGGGAATGCGCTCCTTGGGGTCGAACTTGATTTTGGCGATCTCTGAGGGCGTGGCGTTGAAGGGCGAGGGACCATACCAGACGCGCCAGAAACGCTCGAAGCTGGGATTCTTGCACAGGTCCGCTTTGTCCTGGATATGACCACCTTTTTCCGGCCGCATCAGGCCGCAGCCGAAGTAGCAGATCACCGGGCTGCCTTTGGCCACGCGGTCCACTTCCTTCACCACGTCATCGAGGTAGGATGTCATGGAACTGGAGACATCGAGGATCACGGCCATGCGCTTGGCATTGATGTTTTTGCCAAACATCATGATGGGCTGGAAGGTGACGCCGGACTTGCCGCCGGTGCCGATGCCGGAACCGAAGCCGCCGCCCGCGCCCGCATTGCCAAATCCCATGCTGTCCGCCTTTTTGCTGATGTCCGGCAGGGCCATCATTTCCATCGGTGTCTCCGGCAGCTTGATGTCGGAAACGAGGCTGTTGGAGGCAACTCGCTGAGTGGGGTTGCGCTTCATCCAGGGCGTGCGCTTCTGCTTCACCGTCTCCGCCAGCGAACGCTCCGCGGCTTCACCTTGTGATGTGCCGCCGCCGGGCATGAAATCCACATGCTGCTCCGAAACATTGCGTATCACAATGAGGGCGGCTACGGTGAGAATCGCCAGATGAAGCAGGACGCTGAAGGCGAGTGACTGGCCGCCGATCATGATCCAGTACATGTGCCACTTCTCCTTGGGCGTGAGCAGAGGCGCCTCTTCCTTGTGCTTCTCCTCCGCTCCAGGAGGTCGGATCACGGTGCGATGGTCGATCTCCTCCGGCTTGGCCGGGGGCTCGGCATTACCTGAGGCTTCGATTTTTTTAACAATTTCTTGCGTTTTTTCAGGCTCTTCTGCCTTCGGCGCTTCCGGTTTCGGAGGGTCAAGTTCAACCTTGATTTCCTGTGGGGGAGGAGGTGGCGGCTTGGAGATCGGCTTGACCTTCAAGCGGATGCGCGGCGCTTTCTTTTCCGGCCACGGCGCAGGTGCCGCTACTGATTCAGGCTCGGCTTCCGAAATAACCTCTTCCTGTACCGGAGCTGCTGGCGTCACCTCGCGGCCTTTTGCCTTGGCCCACAAGGCCTCCCGGTCGATGGCTTCAGCATCGTCCACTGTGGGGAGGAAGCTGAAATCATCTTCAGGCTGGAGGTTGCTGCTCATGGAATATCAAGATGTGTAGCAGAGACGGGCGAGACGGGCAAACCTTGGCGGCCCTTTGCATCTCATGACACTCTTCACTTCGCCTTGCGCTTCTTAGGCTTCTGAGGAGCGGCGGCAACACCGGTGGGGGACTCATCGGAAGCCGTCCGGAAACCTCGCGCCAGGGTGGCTTCCTCTGGATTGGCGGCAAAGTGGCGGCTAGTGAGGATTTCGGGGCTGCTTTTCAATCCGAAATGGCCACCGCAAAGCACCGGCACTTGATCCACCAGCTCGGGGTGCGGAGCCCAGGTGGAGGTCCATTCCTGCACGTTCCCGGCCATGCCTACCACGCCGAAGGGGCTTACATCGCCCTCCAATTGATCCACCGGTGCCCAGAGATTATAGCCATCCTCCTGGCCGCCCTTGCCACTGGCCGCATAATCATTGCCCAGGTTGGCTGCCCCCGCGCTGGGGGCATTGCCCCAGGGAAAGAGATTGCCCTCGGTGCCGCGCGCGGCCTTCTCCCATTCCTTTTCCGTAGGCAGGCGTTGGTGCTTCCACTTTGCGTAAGCCACGGCATCCCAGTAATCGACACGGCACACGGGGGAGTTCAGGCTTATATGCTCTTTGTTGAACAAGCCATCCGCCGAGGCCGCCGCATAATACGCCTCCCAATCGGGCGGCGTATGCGAGGTCTTGGAGGCAGGCTGGTTCGGGTCATCGAAGGCCTTGGGGTTGGCGGCCAGGGCCTGCAAAAATTCGGCGTACTGCGCAATGGTCACCTCATACTTGCTGATCCAGAAGGCCTTGAGGTTGGGATGCTGTGCCTTTTGATAAATGAAGGACCCGGCGGGAATTTCCACCATCTCCTGGCGTACGATGGCCTTGAAGGATTGCAGTTCCTTGCCGGTCAGCCCGCCAAGCCACGCCACGAGACCGAGAATGCCGACAGCAGCCACCCAGATGAGCCACTGCCTGGAGGCGGGCTGGGAAACGGCAATGTCTTCCACCTCCGCAAGACGGATGAGGCTGCGCTCGCTCATCTCGTGCCGGATGTCATCCATTCGTGTATAGAAGCCAGCCCAGTCGTACGGCTTCTCACTGAGATCATGCAGCAGCCCGCGCGCCTTTCCGTGGGTGGCCAGCGGTGCGATCAGCGTCAGTAAGGCCATCACATCCACCGCCTGGTCTCGGGGGTTAGCGGTCGCCGGGCGAAAGACATTAACGATGCTGGCCTGACTCTCCTCATCCACGTAAACGTCGCGCATGGCCAAAGGACGATAACCATAGCCTCGCTCAACGGCATAGCTCATGGCATCGGCGATGCGGTAGAGAACATCCACCAGCACCTTCTCATTAAAGTGCTCGCCAGCCGCCAACACCTGCTCAAGGGAGCGGCCCATGGGCATCTCGCGGGTATAATACAGCAGCCCGCCTGCTTCGCCCGCCTCATAGAGAGGTGCGATGCGCGGATGCGAAATGGAGGCCTTCACGCGTTCACGATCCTTGAATTCCTTCACCACCGTCTCATTGTCGAGCAGATGTGGTCGCAGCAACACCAGGGCTACATGACGCTGCACCGTGTACTGAATCGCGTGGTAGGTTTCCGCCTCCGCCTCCGTGTAAAGACAGCTCACCACTTGGTAATGACCCAGCGTGGTTCCCGCCGCGAGCACTGGCGAGGTAAGAATTGCCTGGGCGACCTTTTCAGCAGTGCCGCCGCCGGCCTTCTCCACTGCAGCCAGAAATTCCGCAACCGTCGCCTTGGGCGGCACCAGTGTCTGGCCCGCCAGTTCCGCCTCATAGGCGGCGATGTCATAACGCGTGGTGTAGAGCGTGCGCATGGCGGGCAGCCGCTCACGGATGGCATCACTCAAATCGAAGCCGATGGTGCCGCTGTCGAGAATCACCTCAGTAATCAGGAGGTGGATAGCCGCGGCCTCCTGCGCCCAGCGCACGGCTTCATCGGCGGTGGAGGCTTCCATCACTTCGTGCCCATGGGTGCGGAGCAGCACAGCCCACGCGGACCGTGTCTCAGCATCACCATCGACTAGCAAAATGACCATTGTTATACCTTGGAGCTCAAAGTCGTTTACCCTGTCCTGACTCACCCATGGTGCTTAAATCAGGCGGGGTTGCTACGGCTCCCATGAGGCGGTTCTTGTAGTAGAGCTTCACTATATATCCATAGAACGTGTGGCGGCCAAGCTCCGAAATTTCAGCAGGGGTGAATTCGGGCAGGTTGTAAAGCACACTGATCACCTCCTGCCCGGTCTTAAAATCGCCAGTGGTATCGAAGGTTGATTTGGGCTTGTCAGCCATCGTCAGTTCGATGCGCTCGTTGTTCACCTTGTCATAGAACATCACGTCGATAATCATTTGATTTGGATCAATCACTTCGCCGGGGGCAGCCACCAGTGGCACCTTTAGGGATAGGCGTTCGCCGCGCACCGTGGAAGCATCGCGCTCGATGCGGCACTGGCCCAAAGACAGCGCACCGTTGACCGCTGCCGCAGGCGGAGCTGCGGAGGGTTGGGGAAGTGGTTCGGCAGGGCGAGAGCCAAAGGACTTGTTGAGCAATTCGCGGGGCGAGGGAGAAGGAACGGAAGATGAAGGGCGGGTGGATGGAATACCAGCCGGGCCGGAATGACTTGGAATGGAAGTTGGCCGCGAGTTGGGGGATGCCGGCGGCGTTGCCTGAAGCTCCTTGGCCTCATCGGACTTGCCCAGCCTTTGCAGGGTCATCGCTTTCTCGCGCATGATGCGGGGATTGTTGGGCACCAGCAAATCAGCACGGTTCAGCGCCTGCGATGCCCCCTGGTGATCGCCTAAATCGCGGGATTGTGCGGCGACTTCCAGCAGTTCATCGGCTTGAGGATTACCAGTGGCTGAAACCGGCGGTTCAAGCGGAGACGTAGGCGCTGGAGGGGCGGTCATGGCAGGCGTAAATGGCTGCACGGAGGGTGGCAGCGTTATCCGACTGGAAGGAATCCGCACGCTAGAAGAGGCCGTAACCGAAGGAGCGAGTGTGCGCGGCGCAGGAGGCGAAATCGGGCGAGGCGTGGTAATAGCCGCTGAAGGCGGTGGCGGGATGAGGATGGGAGCAGAGGCCGGCACCCCCGCTCCATGAGGGGAAGGAATCGGCGTGGAAAAATTCGGCAAGGGTGGAATGACCAGCGTCCCCGAGGTAACCGGCACGGGCATGCCAGAAGCAGCGGGGGCTGGCGCGCCGCTCGTCGCAGCGGTGGCGGCGGCCGGTGAGGTGGTGAAGCCGTGCACTCCCCACACGCCACCCACCATTGCCACCAGTTCAATCATCACGAGGGCGCAAAGAATCGACAGCGCCACCGTAGGTGCCGCACTTTTGTCAGAATTGAGAATGGCGTTTGGTTCTGCCATAACGTTGAAGCAACGGCACCCTATGATAGGGTCCAGCACAAATAGTGTCAATACTGCTCAGAAATTGCCGTGATTCCTTCGCCTCCCAGGCTAAAACGACCTCCCCCTGGAGGCCGTTGGAACTGGCGATGCCTCCGCTCGAAGTCGCGGCTTCCCTGCGTTCCCTGGGCGGGTTGATGTTTCTGGATACCGTTGGGGGCGGGGAGTTCGCGCGCTCTTTTGTCACAGCCGCACCGATTCAACGCCTGAGCGGCCTCATTCATCAGGACTGGGAAACGGTCCGCGAGTGCCTGGAAGAAAAGAGAGGCACCGCTGGCGGACTGTTCGGTTGGGTAGGCTACGATGGGCGATTCACCTTCGGCGTTTATCCCCATGTGATGGTGTTTCATCACGGGAACCAGCAATGGAGCGAGAGCGGCGATCTCTCTTCTCGACTGCCCTCTGCGGCTCCCCTGCTCGCCCCGCCCCCTTCGCTTTTGTTTCGTCCTCTGGTCAGTCGTGGCGCCTTCATCCAAGCCGTGCAACGCGCCCAGGAATACATCGCGGCAGGCGATATTTATCAGGTGAACATCGCCCATCCTTGGCAGGCCGCTTGGCGCAAGGAAGCCGATGCGCTGGCGCTATATGCCCGGCTAAGGGAAATCTCCCCCGCCCCTTACAGCGCCTTTGCCGAACTGGACGACACGCGTGTGATCTCCTCATCGCTGGAAAGTTTCCTGCACATGAGCGAGCGCACCATCACTACGCGGCCCATCAAGGGGACGCGTCCGCGTTTCCCTCACGATACGGCAAAGGACCAGCAATCT
>JAQGPI010000299.1 GCA_028293175.1 Verrucomicrobiaceae bacterium
GCAACTACATCGCCGGTGCGCTGGCCAAACTGATGGGCTACCGCAACGCCATCGTGCTGCTGATGACCGCCTACTTCGGCATCATGACGCTCACCTTCTCCCGCGTGTGGGATTGGGAGACGACGAAGATCCATTTCGCCATCATCGGCGCGTGCCAAGGTGTGTTCGGTCTTTTCACCATGTGCCTGCCGCCGCTATTCCCTATCCTGCTGCGTACGACCGGCGCTGGCTTTTGTTACAATATAGGGCGCATCTTTGCCGCCGCCGGCACGGTCTTCTTTGGCCTGTACGTGAAGGTGGGCAACTTCCGCACCGCCTTGCTTTACGCAGGGTTCCTTTTCATTCCCTCCGCCCTCGTAGCCATGATGCTTCCGCAGGAGAAGGAAGAGCCCGGCCAGGTGAACATGCTGGCGGATTGAAGGGCGGGAGATCATTGAATGTCGCGAAGCGTCGTGGAGTGGCAAGCGAAGCGCGACACCGCTGTGGCTAGGCCGAGACGCAAGGGAAGCAAAGACAACGGCGAAGCTGCAGATTGGTCAGCAGTCCGACGGCTTTTTCAAATTTGGCCCTTCGATCACAGCGGTGTCGCACTTCGCTTACCACTCGCACTCCACGACGCTTCGCGACAGTCATCGTTTCACCACCAATCACTGAAGCTTCACATCCAGATAGTGGACGGACACAGCTTCGCCAGAAACGAGCGTCACCTCGATCTCATTCTTGCCGTTCAAGGGCAATGAAGCTGGTACTTTCCAAGCGCGCATCTGTTCCCGCGTGCCTAGCAGTGTTAAGTTGGAGTTAACGAAGGGCTCGCTGATATTCTCATTCGTTTCAAGTTCCTTGCCATTGAAGCGGACTTTCAATGCGTGGCCTTCTAAGGGCTCTTCGCATTGCACGCGCAGCCTTCCCTCGCTTTTCCAGCCTCCAACAGGCGGAGCCATGTCCATATGGAACAAGGTCTTCTGTCCGATGGTCAACTTGCGCGGTAGCAATGGGGGGCGCTGGTAAGCGTTGTTCCAGCCGATGGCGAAGAACCAATGCTGCGGCTGGCGGGCTAGAAGCGCGGCATCGCCCAGGCTTAGCAGAACATCAAACGGTGGCTCACTGAACTCCCCACGGCCCGGTCCGCCATGCGGTCGGTAGTAGGCGAAGTTGAACAGGCTCACGCCTTGTGCGCCGCGTGCATAACCCAGATGAGCGGTGGTTTGCAGTTGCTCTTTCGTGGTGCGGCGGAAGGCAAAGGTGTCGTAGCCAGTTGTTAGCTTGGGGCCATTCTCAATGCTGTGGCACAGCTCTACATAAAGCGCGGCTCCTTCGCATCGTTTGCGGATCGGTACCAAGTCCATTGCCTGAGTGGTGAAGTAGCTGGCGGAAGCATTCACCATGTCCAGGCCTGATGCTACTAGCGCGGTGAGATCGATGCCGAGGGAATCAAGCCCTTTGATGAGGCAGGGCACGCGCGCGCACAGCCAGCGCTGCCTGCCATAACGCGCTGTGCGGTCCAGCACTGCGCGCACCTGCTGCACGAAGCCGGTGATGATCTCACAGCGCTGCTCCAGGGTGGTCTCGCTCTGGTTGAAGAAGCTGTCGAAGCGCATGAAATCCAGCTCCAGGCCGTCCAGATCGTAGTTCTCACATAGCTCGGTGATGAGCGCCAGTTTCTGCGCCCGGACCTCCCGATGAATCCAGTTTTGCACCACATCCGCAGCGCGCTTGGAGCCTTGCTTCAGAATGAATTCCGGGTGCTCCACATAATGCCGGGTCACGCTCATGCCCATGCTGGTGCCCGGCTTGTCACCCGGCTGCGGGAAGGCGAATTCCTTGTGATGCGCGTCATTGAGGCGGAAGGAAATAAAGGGCGCCTGCCCGGTCTTGCGGCAACGGTCGATGAAGACCTTCACCACATCGCCGCCCGCTAGCACGTACTTACCAAAGGAATCCGGCGACACTCCATAGCGTTCTTTGATCCAGGCGTAATGCGGCTCCAGGGGAAGTACCTTGCTCGGCCACATGGGCACCATGCCCAGGCCGGGCTGAAGGAAGTGCGCATCCACCTTGCCCGCCACTTCATCCACGCTGGCCTCTAGCATTGCAGTGCGGAAGGGTTCGCCCGCCTTGTGCCAAGGGCTCACGCAGCCGCTGATGTTGGTCGTGTCATTGCTGTAGAGAACGCGGAACGGCGCGAGGTTTGGCGTGACAGCCAACAGGGGCCGCGGGGCCAGGGCCAGTGCGGCGGCGGATTGGAGAAGGCGGCGGCGATTCACGGGTGCAAAATAAACCGGCTTCCCGGTGACGCCGACTGGGCGCGCACTTAACAGAAGCATCAAGCCTTGAAATAAGGCTTCAATTCCTCGGCGAAATACTGCAAGGCATTCTTGATCGGGAGAGGCACGCCGCCGCCGAGGGCGCAGAGGGAAGTTTGCTCCATGGTATCGAGCAGGTCCTGGATCAGCGTGGTGTCGATCTTGTAGGTGCTGTCGGCGCGGGCTTTGGCGACAAGCTCCTTGCCGCGCGTGCTGCCGAGGCGGCAGGGGAAGCACTTGCCGCAGCTCTCATCCGCCGTGAACTGGAACATGTGCTGGATGTACTCGATCATCGGGAAGCTCGCAGGAATGCTGACTACGCCTGCGTGGCCGAGCAGGAAACCGGCCTTCTTGAAGCTCTCGAAATCAACGGTGAGCTGGCCGATATGGCTAACAGGTACGATACCGCCTAACGGACCGCCCACCTGTATGGCCTTGATGTCCGTTCTGAAGCCGCCCGCAAGCTCCACCACGGTGCTCAGGGGCGTGCCCATGGCGACCTCATAGATGCCGGGATTGACGAAATGGCTGTCGAGCGAGAGCAGCTTGGGACCGCTGCTCTGCGGGGTGCCGATGGTGGCATAGGCCTTGCCGCCCATGGTTAGGATGGCGCGCAGATTGGCAAAGGTCTCCACGTTGTTGACGATGGTGGGCCTGCGGAAGAGGCCTTCGATGGTGGGGAAGGGAGGGCGCACACGCACCTCCGGGCGTTGGCCTTCGATGCTGGCGAGCAGAGCTGTTTCTTCGCCACAAATGTAGGCCCCCGCGCCTTTGATGGTCTTGAGCGCAAAATTGAAACCGCTACCCAGGATGTCCTTGCCCAGCAGTCGGGCTTGATATAGGTCCGCAATCGCCTTATCCACGATGCGGACGGAATCCGGGTACTCGGCGCGGATGTAGAGCACGCCTGTTTCAGCCCCGGCAAACCAGCCCGCCACCATCATGCCCAGCAGCACTGAATGCGGCTGCTTTTCCATGAGGTACTTGTCGATGTACGCGCCGGGATCGCCTTCATCCGCGTTGCACACGATGTACTTCACCTGGCCCTCGGCGGCGCGGCAGGAGGCCCACTTGAAGTGCAGCGGGAAGCCCGCGCCGCCACGACCACGCAGGCCGGATTCCTTCAGCTCGCCTTGCAGCCAATCGCGGTCCTTGCCGAGCAGTTCCTTGAAGGGCGCGTAGTATTCCTCGATGCCGGGGAAGGGCGCGGTGAGCTGGGCGGGTTGCAGCAGGGAGGCCACCACGTAGCGATCTTCGGGATCGCCTACGCCGGTTTCAAAAAGGAGCTTCATCGCCTCCGGGCTCTGGCCGGAGTAGTTGTGGCCCTGGTACTGGAAGGCACCGCCCTGATGGCAGCGGCCCAGGCAGCAGATGTGGCCGATTTCTTCCTTGCCAAAGCTGTGCTCCAGATCGTGGTGCAGCTTCTCCTGGGTGCCCGCGCAGAGGCAGGCGGACCCGTTGCAAATGAACACCTTCTTGCCCTCGTTCTCCTTCTTCAGGAAGTCATAGAACGACACCGCGCCTAGCGTGATGGCATCGCCGAAGAGTGACTCCTCGCCCAGCTTTCGCACAAACCCCGGCTGTTCGGCCGTGCCCGCTTGGTCAGCGGCATCGACCATGCGTTCAAAGACGTTCTTTTCGGTGCCTTTGCGAAAGGAGAGCTGGCTGAGATTTTTGGACATGAGTAGGGGCCGCTAGTGAATACGATGAGAGGCCAAGAATAAAGCACCTTTCGCAGAATTGGGAGGCGTGGAATGATGCCCAATGCCGATTCTTGATCAATTCTCCCTTGTGGGCCGTCGGGCCGTGATTAGTGGCGGCAGCCGAGGCCTGGGCCTGGAGATGGCACGGGCGCTGGGAGAGGCGAGCGCAGAAATCATTATCGTAGGCAGCGACGGGGAACGGTTGAGTCAGGCGGCGCAGGAATTGGGCGCTGCTGGACTGCAAGTGCATACCGTGGTGGCGGATCTTTCAATACCAACGGAGGCGGAAAGGTTGTGTGACCGGCTGCTGACGGATTTCCCCGCCATTGACATCCTGGTCAATAATGTGGGCGGCCGCCGTATCAACACGCCCACGGAAGATCTGCCGCTGGAGGACTGGCAGCGCATCATCGACCTGAATCTCACACAGGTGTTCCTGTGCACGAAGCGGCTTGGCGGTGCGATGCTTCAGCGCGGCTGGGGGCGGGTGATCAACATTGCCTCCATCAATGCCTTGTGGCCGGGCAAGGCTATGCGCGGCCGGGCTTATGAGACCTCAAAGGCGGCGGTGGCAATGTTCACCAAGGCCGTCGCAGCCGATTGGGCCGCGCAGGGCGTGACGGTGAACTGCATCGCGCCAGGGCCGTTCCTCACCGATGCCAACCGGCGCTGGATCGGTGAAAAGCCCGAATTCGAAGCCGAGGTCGCCGCCTCCATTCCTATGGGCCGGTGGGGCGACCCGAAGGAGATCGGGGGCCTTGTAGTGTACCTCGCCAGTGAGGCCAGCAGCTACATGACCGGCAGCCTGCTGGTGCTGGATGGTGGCAAACTGCTGTGGTGAGGAATGAACTGCCGATGGGCTTCCTTGAGCGCAGTGCGCGCTGAAAGGGGCGGGGACGGCCCTAGCACTTTCTCTCTGTGCGCCGTCGCATACATGCATGGCATGAAGATGTCGTGCGTTCGCGTATGAATCAGCCTATGCGATTGCTTTCGATCATCGGCCTAGGCCTGAGCTGCGCCGTTTTATTGAGAGCGGCTCCGGTGGACCGTCTTGATTGGTGGTCGCTGAAGCCTTTGAGGAAACAGGACGGCAAGATACAACAGGCAAGACCGGAGACGGTGGATGGTTTCATTGCGGCGACGCTTGAAAAGACAGGGCTCCAAAGGTCGCCGGAAGCCGATGCGCGCACGTTGGTTCGCCGCGTGTACTTTGATCTCACGGGCCTGCCACCTTCACCCGAAGAAGTGCAGGCTTTTGTTAATGATCGCAGCCCGCAGGCCTATGAGCGGCTGGTGGACCGCCTGCTGGAATCACCGCGTTATGGAGAGCGCTGGGCACGGCATTGGCTGGATGTGGTGCATTACGGTGAGACCCATGGCTACGATAAGGACAAGCCACGGCCCAATGCCTGGCCTTATCGCGATTACGTGGTCAGAGCCTTCAATGAAGACAAGCCGTATGCGCGGTTCATTGAGGAGCAACTCGCGGGCGATGTGCTGTATCCTGGCACGGCGGATGGCATGGTGGCCCTGGGCTTCATTGCAGCGGGGCCTTGGGATTACATCGGTCATGCGGAGGTGCCGGAGACGAAGCTGGACGGCAAGATCGCGCGGCACCTGGACCGGGATGACATGGTGCAGAACACCATTGGCAGTTTTTGCAGCCTAACCATTGGATGCGCGCAATGCCATTACCACAAGTTCGACGCGATCTCACAGGAGGATTATTATTCGCTGCAAGCCGTGTTTGCCGCCGTTGACCGGACGGATGTAAAATACTACCCGGACCCCGCGATGGAGCGCCAGTTCACCGAGCTGCAAGGGCGTCGAAAGGCCGCCGTGGCAGCGATTGAAAGCATCGAGAAGCCTTTGATTGCCAAGGCGGCCGAGAAGTACGCGGCCCTGACCCGCCGCATTGATGGTGCGGCGGACAAGGCCTCAAAGAACAATCCCAATGCCAAGCCCGACTATGGCTATCACAGCGGCATCTCGCCGGTGCAAAACGCGGTGAAATGGGTGCAGGTGGATCTGCGCAGCACGGTGGCCATCGAGCGCGTGGAACTGCTGCCTTGCTACGATGATTTCAACAAGATCGGCGCGGGCTTCGGCTTTCCGGTGCGGTTCAAAATTGAAACCAGTGATGATGCCGATTTCAAGATCGGCGTGACACTGTTGTGGAGGAAGCATGATCAGACGTTCATGAACGACTTCAAGAATCCTGGACTGACGCCTTTCGTCAGCACAGTAGCCAAAGATGAAGGCACGAAGGGGCGCTATGTGCGGGTAACGGGGGTTAAGCTGGCTCCACGCTTGAATGATTACATCATGGCGCTGGCGGAGGTGCGCGTGCTGGATGCGCGGGGTAACAACGTGGCGCTGGGCAGGCCGGTGACGGCGCTGGATTCAATTGAAGCGCCGCCGCGCTGGCGCAAGAGCAACCTCACGGACGGGCTGGCACCGGAGGCTCGCTCCACAGAGGACAAGGAGAAGCTTATCCGTCAGCGCGAGGCCCTGTTGCTCAGCTTTGCGGATGAGGCGATGAAGACCAGGCTCAAGGCCTTGCGCACCGAGCGTTCCGAGGTCGAGGCAGGCCTGGGCAAACTGCCTGCGCCGAGCGTGGTTTATGCGGGTGCCATTCACACGGCCAATGGCACTTTTCGTGGCACGGGAGCGGATGGCGGCAAGCCACGGGTGGTTCAAGTGCTGAAGCGCGGCGACATCAAGAGCCCTGCGGAAGAAGTGGGCCCGGGCACCATTGAGGCGATTGCGAAACTGGCCGGTCAGCCGGGGCGTTTCAAGCTGCCGCCAGAGGCTAATGAGGGCGCTCGCCGTGCTGCTTTGGCAAAGTGGATTGCGGACCGCCACAACCCACTCACTTGGCGCAGCATTGTGAACCGCGTGTGGCAGTACCACTTCGGCAAAGGGCTGGTGGACACGGCCAATGACTTTGGCCGCATGGGTGGCCAGCCTTCACACCCGGAATTGCTCGACTGGCTGGCGATGACGTTCCGTGACGACATGCACGGCAGCTTCAAACAGCTGCACAAGCTCATCGTGTGCAGTGCCACCTATAAGCAAAGCTCGGGGATTGCGGATCTGGGATTGCGGATTGCGGATCTGGGATTGCGGATTGCGGATTCAGGAACAGCTAAACGTGATGCCTCAGCCAATCCGAAATCCACAATCCGAAATCCGCAATTGATCGACGCTGACAACCGATTACTCTGGCGGCAAAACCGCCGCAAGCTGGATGCGGAATGCATTCGCGACAGCGTGCTAGCAGTGAGCGGCAAACTGGACCTGACCATGGCCGGGCCGAGCTTCCAAGATTTCGTCGTCACCCATCCCGAGCACTCGCCGCACTATGAATACGACCTGCACGATCCCGAGGACCCGAAGTGCTGGCGGCGCAGCATTTACCGCTTCATTGTACGCAGCCAGCAGCAGCCGTTCATGACAGTGATGGACTGCGCCGATCCCTCAATGCGGGTGGATAAGCGCAATGAATCGCTCAGTGCCTTGCAAGCATTGGCGATGATGAACAACAGTTTGATTGTCACGATGGCCAGACATCTGGCGGAAAGAGTGCAGGGCGGCAGCCTGGAAAAACAGGTGCGCCAAGCCTTCCATCTGACCTTGTCGCGTCCGCCTGCCGAGGAGGAACTCGTACCGCTGGTGGAGTACGCAAAGCGAGAAGGTCTCGACAACACCTGCCGGGTGTTGATGAACTTGAACGAGTTCAGTTTCGTGGATTAAGCGGGTGTAACGGCGGGGTGACGCTCGTTTTGCGGTTTACTCCTCCTGCTTTCCTGTGCAAAGGACAGCATGCTCTCCCAGTTGGCTCAACGCCTCGCCGGTCTTTTCGGCTATACCATCGTGCGCAGCGACAAGTTCGCCCGCCTGCGCATGCTGGATAACTACAAGCCGAACGACAACACTTTCAACGAGCACCTGAAACAGGTGTTCAAGCGCTTCAACGTAGCCTGTGTCCTGGATGTGGGCGCGAATGATGGCGCGTACGCCGAGAGCCTGAGGAACGGGGTGGGTTATGAGGGCTGGATTCATTCGTTTGAACCGCTGCCTGCCCGTCGCGAAGAATTGATGCGCAAGTCCGCCAAAGATCCGCGGTGGGTCATTCACACCTGCGCCCTGGGGGCCGAGAGCGGTGAGGCGGAGTTCAACGTGGCGGCGGATGATGTGTTCAGTTCCTTCCTCGCGCCCGATGCGGGGCAACCGGAGAAGTACATGCACAGCAACCGGATCAGCGAGAAGGTCAAAGTGAAAGTCTCCACCGTTGCCGAGATGCTGCCTGAGATCCTCAAAACCTCCGGGGGCGGCGCAGTGTATCTAAAGATGGACACGCAGGGCTTCGACTTGCAGGTGTTTGCCGGTGCTGTGCCTGCGCTCTCCCATGTGGTGGGCTTGCAGTCCGAGCTGGCCTTTCGTACCATTTACGCACAGGCACCGGATTGGAAAGAGATGCTCAATGCCGTTGAGAAACAGGGCTACCAGCCTTCGTTCTTCCTGCCCATCAGTTTCGACCAGGATTTTTCCATTCTTGAGGCCGATGGAATTTTTGTTCGGGCAGGTGCAAAAAATGCGTAGCCCCTCTCCAGCTTTTTCATGTCCATCCTCAATCATCTTCCTGGTCGCATAAGGAATCTTG
>JAQGPI010000318.1 GCA_028293175.1 Verrucomicrobiaceae bacterium
TGGTTTCGATCCACTTGCCGTCTTCCCAATAGCGGCCGTTGGCGGTCACTTCGCGCAGATTGATCTCGGGATTGAAGTTAGTGGCGAAAGCCTTGCCGTGGTCGCCCGCGTTGCAATCCAGAATGTCGAGCGTATCAATCTTGCTGAAGTGATGCTTGAGCGCGTAGGCGGTGTAAACATTGGTCACGCCAGGGTCAAAGCCGCAACCGAGAAGCGCGGTAAGGCCAGCGGCCTTAAACTTCTCCTGATAAGCCCACTGCCAGTGGTACTCGAACTTCGCTACGTCCTTGGGCTCGTAATTGGCGGTATCTATGTAATGCACACCGGCCTCTAGGCAGGCATCCATGATGGTGAGATCCTGATAAGGCAGGGCGACATTGATGACGACATCCGGCTTGAAACTTTTGAGCAGGGTGACGAGCTCCGGCACGTTGTCGGCATCCACCTGGGCGGTCTCGATGGGGCGCTTCAATTCAGCGGCGATGGAGTCGCACTTGCTCTTGGTCCGGCTGGCCAGGCAGATGGTGCCGAAAACCTCGGGAAGCTGGGCACACTTGTGAACGACAACCCGGCCAACACCGCCCGCACCAATGATAAGAACTCGCTTCGACATAGAGCCGTCTAGAGTAGCAGGGTGTGGGGGATTGCAAGTGGCGGGGTTGTGGCCTTGCACGAACAAAGCAAAACGGCAGCTAGGAA
Organism: Verrucomicrobiaceae bacterium; assembly: GCA_028293175.1. Lineage (GTDB taxonomy): Bacteria > Verrucomicrobiota > Verrucomicrobiia > Verrucomicrobiales > Verrucomicrobiaceae > CAINXC01. Next base: position 700 of record JAQGPI010000318.1, read on the forward strand.
ACCTAACTGCCGTTTGGAAGGAAGTTGTGTTTGTTTGGTTACCTTGCCACGCGGCGCTGGCGGCGCATCCAGGTGGGAGTGTCGAGGTCTTCACCTTGAACTAGGGCAGGCTCGGTGTCCTTGAAGCGGCCACGGTCTTCGTTGCCACCCAGACGGAAGGTCTGTTGCTCGGCAGCCGGGGTTGGAGCGGGCTTCTTCGAGACGTTGCCAGCGGATGGCATCACGGGCGGCGGAGAGCTGCCGAAGAGATCGGAGTCCTCGCTTTCCGAAGCGAAATCGCTGTGGGACATGACCTCATTTTCAACAGGCACCGGTGTTTGACGGGCGATGGGGCGGGGAAGCGGCACGGCGGCGGTTTCCGCAATGGGCTTCAGTACAGGCGTGCGGCTTTCGGTAGCTTCGATGAAGATTTCATCCACCACCGGGGCTGGCGTGGGCTTCGCTACGGTCAGGGGCTCTGAATTTAAAGTGTCGAGCACCGAGGAGAGCTTGAAGCCCTTGTCGCGAGCCAATGGCGCTGGAGCAGGGGCGATAGGCTGATATTCTTCCTCCACTGCGGCATCAATGGTTTCCATTTCCGAAGCCAGATAAACGACTTGGTCAGGCGCTTCGGGTTCTTCCCAAGCAGGCTCTTGAGCGGCGACTTCGGGCTCTTCTTCCACGAACATTTCAGGCTCATCAAACACCTCTGGCTCAGGGGTCGGAGGTGGCGGAGCGGCAGGCTGGGGTGCGGGAGCTGCGTCAATTTGGGCGCGAGGGCGAGGAGGCGCTACCTGAACGACGGGCTCTGGCTCGGGTTCGAACACGGGGGCCGGTGCTGGTGCAGCCACCTCTGGAGCAGGGGCAAAGAGTTCGGGGGGCGGCGGTGCCACGGCGGCGATGGCGGCCTGCATGGCCACCGAGGGGCGGCGTGGCTCCGGCTCAGGCGCAGGCTCTGGCTCGGCGAACAACTGCTGCGGCTCTTCTTCCGGCTCGGGAGCGGGTGGAGGGGGAGCGACTTGAGTGACAGGGGCGCGTGAAACAAGGGCACGCACGGGGGCTTCGCGACGCGGCTCAGGCTCAGCCTCAACTGGCGGGCGGGAAGCCATCTCGGTGGCGCTGAGCGAGCTGACCAACGTAACGGTAACAGATTCGCCAAGCTTCGGCTCCACACCGATACCGAAAAGGATCTGGGTTTCGTCCGGCACATGGCGGCCCAGCTGCTTCATCACCTGCTCGACTTCCATCAGCGTGAGCGACTCACCGCCGACGATGTGGACCAGCAGGTTCTTGGCGTTCTGCAGGAGCTGGCCTTGATTGATGAGCGGGCTCTTGAGCGCCTTCTTGAGGGCGTCCACGCCGCGGTTCTGGCCCTTTGCCTCGCCGAAGCCAAACAGACAGCGGCCTTCATTGGTGCGTAGGGCAGAGACGAGGTCATCCAGGCCCAACTTCACAATGCCGGGAGCGCCGATCATGCCGGTGACGGCGCGCACGCTCTGGGCGATGAGTTGGTCAGCCTGGGCAAAGGCTTTCTGAATGCCATCCTTCGGCAGCACCAGCTCGCCCATGCGGCTGTTGTCGAACAGGACCAGGGCATCGGCGCACTTCTGCAGGCGCTCAAGCGCATCCGTGGCCTGCTGCTGGCGGCGGCGGCCTTCAAAACCAAAGGGCACGGCGGCAAAGACCAGCACAAGGGCGCCAGTGCTTTTGGCGATCTCCGCCACCACAGGGGCAGCGCCCGAGCCGGTGCCACCACCGAGGCCCACGCTGATGAAGACCATGTCGTGGCCGTCCACCGCGTTGCGGATTTCTTCCTTGGAGAACATCGCGGCCTCGCGGCCAAGATCAGGATCGCCACCCGCGCCGACACCGCGCATTAGTTCCGTGCCGAGCTGGATTTTGCGTGGGGAGGTGGAGTGATGCAACACGCGGACATCCGTCTGGAATGAGACCAGCGTGGCCTCCACCGTGCGGTCCATGGTGATGCGGTCGAGGACATTGGAACCAGCTCCACCCACACCTGCAACGCAGATGCGGAGGGGTTGCCTGCCACTGATTTCACTTTGCTGATTGCGATCGTATTCGACCATGGCGTGCGGTGGGTTGGGTTGCTTTGGCAAGGGCTCTGAAAGGGGTTAAAGTCGGGACTGCTCTGAAGCAGGTTCTACTCCGTATCAAGTAAGCAAATCAGCCATTCTGCGGCCCAGGCGTGCCAGGGGCGAGAGGAAGGGCTTTTCACTGTCAAGGATCTGCGCGTAACGAATAAGGCCGATGGGGGCCGAGTACTGCGGGTTCTCAAAGGTGGCGGTGACGCCGCTCACAGGGGCAGAGCCCGCCCTGGTGACCTTCAATCCAAACACTTCCTTGGCCACGGCGTCAATGCCTTTCATCAGGCTCACGCCGCCGGTGAGGTACACGCCCGCGGCCAGCTTGCCCAGGTGCTCCTCCACGCGGTCGCGCACTAGTGTCAGGATTTCATGCGTGCGCAGGTACATCACCTCATTCATGAAGCCGCGCTCGATCTCGCCCATGAAGAGGCCGTTCTCGTCCTCCATGCGGATCATCTCACTGGGTGAGATGTGGTGATACAATGTGCTGCCTTCGTCCACCTTCACGCGCTCGGCGCGGCCGTGAGGGATCTGGAAGGCCTGGGCGATATCTTGCGAGATGTGGTCGCCGCCGAAAGGCACGCAGCCGGAGGCGGTGACCATGCCATCCTCATAAAGGACATAGTCCACGGTGCCTGCGCCGAAATCGAGCATCAATGAGCCCTGGTGCTTGGCCTCGCGGTTCAGCACCACCTGGGCGGCGGCGATGGGATTGAAGACCACATCCTCCACTTCCAGCGGGATCTCGCGCACGCAGCGGATGGCGTTCTGAATGCGGCCGCGGACGCCGTGAATGATGTGGTAGTCCGCCTCCAAAGTACGCGCTTCACGACCAATAGGCTGGCGCACCGCCTCCATGCCATCGACGATGTACTGACGGGTGATGCTGTGCAGGAAAACGTTCTGCTGGGGGATGGCGACGTTGCGCGCGATCTCCTTGGCTTCCTCGACATCGTCCTCGGTGACCTCGTTCTGGTCTTCCGGAAGACGGAAGCAGCCACGGTTGTTGAGGCTCTCGATGTGCGCGCCGCTGACGCCGAGGAAGACGTTGCGGATCATCACATCGCTGCGGTCCTCAGCGCGCACCAGGGCATCGTTGAGACAGGTCTGCACCTTGTCGAAGTCCACGATCTCGCCTTTGCGCACGCCGCGCGATGGGGCCTGGCCCACGCCGAGAATCTTGATGGCGCCGTCGCGCTTGGCTTCACCGACGACGACGCAAATCTTGTGCGTGCCGATTTCCAGTCCTGCATAAATGGTGCTCTTGGCCATGGTGGTTTGTTAATGGGAAGAGGTTTTGCGCGTTGATTTGCCGCTGCTGGTGTTGCGTGCGGCGCGGGTGCTGGGCGGGGTGGAGGCTGGGGCCGATGAGGCCACCTGCGAGACCACCGGAATGGCGGCAGGCAGGGATGTGGTAGCGGACTTGGTGATCTTGAAGTTGACCGGCACATTGTGCATGGCCACGAGATTGACGGACTGAACGTTCCAATCTTTCTGCCGGGCCTCCGCCACGAAGCGGTCATAGCGCTGCAATTGCACGTCCAGGTCATCGTAACTAAAGGTCACGGTCGAGCCGTTGTCAAAGCGCGCATCGAGCGCAAAGGTGCCCGGCACCGTCACGGAGACCAGCTTGCAACCGGCCTTGGCCTCGCGCGTCTTCAGGGCCTTAAGCAGCTTCATGCAGGCAACGAAACGCACGGAGGTGATCGCCTTGCCGGGGGTGATCTGGTCGATGGTCTTGTCGTCGATCATCGGCAGATCATTGAAGGAGGCCTGCATCACCTCCACGGGGATGGCGATGCCTTCCGCATCCACCACCATGCAATGAAGGGGGTGCTTGGGATTCCAGCCCAGCGGCTCGCACTTCACCCAGGCGATGGGCTTGCGCTGCGTGGCCACGACCGTGAGGCGACCGCTGAAGTTACGCTTTATCGAGACGGAGGAAATGGCGGGAAGTTGAGTTATTCGCTCGCGCACCGCGCTGAGATCCACGGTTAGAAGATTGGTGCCCTTGGTCAGTCCACAGGCGGCCTGGATCTGGTTGTTGGACAGAATGCCCGGCTCGGGCTGGAGCTTGGGATTGGCAAGCGTCTCTGGAGTTTCGACCTTGATTTCTTGAAGGGTGAAGCGTGGATTTTGCAGCAGCGTTTCATTCACTGCGGCACGGCCCAGGGCGGCCAGTGCGATGATCAGCAACAGCATGGCGGCCTTGCGGAAGCCGCGCTTGCGCTTCTCGGCCTGCTTCAGCGCGCGGAGCTTGGGGCTGTCGGCCTCAAGATCCAACGGCAAACGAACCACATCCTCAGCCTTCGGTTTGGACCGGAAGGTAGAATTGACGCGGTTTTTCTTCTTCGACTGTTTTGGTTCGTCCAACACGATAATCAATATATCCGTAATAATCACCACGCATACTAAATGTCACGTTCAAAAAGCGAGATTTCGATAATTCGTGCGCAAAGCTCCGGATAACTGATGCCGACCGCCGCCGCCGCCTTGGGCAGCAGGCTGGTGGAAGTCATGCCCGGGATCGTGTTGACTTCCAGCACAAAGGGCTGGTTGTCATGCTCGCGCAGCATCACGTCCACACGGCCATAGACCTCTACGCCGATGGCCTTGAAGGCCGCCATCGCCGCCTCTTGCACGCGCTTGGTGGTCTCAGCATCAAGTTCCGCCGGGCACTGGTAGTTGGATTTGCCGCTGCCCGTCAGCCACGGGTACTTGTTGTTCATGTCGTAGAACCCATCCACCGGCAGGATGTAAATGACCGGCAGCACTTGGTCGCCCAGGATGCCCACGGTGAGTTCCTTGCCCTCAATAAAGTCTTCGATCAGCGTGGAATCACCGAACTGGCGGGCGTCCTCAATCGCCGCATCAAACTCAGCCTGTGTACGGCAAATGTGAACGCCCACGCTACTGCCTTCGCGCGGTGGCTTCACCACCACCGGCAAGTCCAGCTTCAAAGTATCGCTGCCATCGAGCTTAAAGACCTGTGAGCGCGGTGTGGGCACGCCAGCGGCGATGAAGCAGTCTTTGCTCAAGTTTTTGTCGAAGGCGATGCGGCTTTTTTCCACGCCAGCGCCTGTGTACTTGATGCCGCGCTTTTCCAGAATTGCCTGAATCTGGCCATCTTCGCCAAAGGTGCCGTGGATCATGTTCACCGCGATAAAGACATCGGATGGCAGTTCGAAGTCTGGACCCGTCACATCAATGAGCACCACCTCTCCTCCGAGTGAAGTAATCGCCTCAGCAACGCCTTCCGCTGTCTTCTCTGAAACCTTGCGCTCCGAGCCCGGCCCACCCATGAGCACGGCGATTTTCTTTCCAGCGATCAAACTCATAATTACTATCAGTCAATAAGCCTTAACTATTCCAGGGCAATCTGAAATTTACGGCGCACAAGCTTCACGGAGTCTTTCGCTGCCAATCATAATCCATCTGCCTTGCCGTGGCGACAGCGAGGGCTTCGGACTCGCACCTTGATACCAGATGCAACGACATGTCGATGCCTGCGGAAATCCCGGCCGAGGTGATGAGGTTTCCTTGCTCCACCCAGCGCACGTTGTCGTCTACTTGGACGTTAGGAAACATCGAGCGCATTTCCTCGATGTCCGACCAGTGAGTGGTGGTGCGCTTGCCATCAAGCAGTCCTGCCTTAGCCAGCAGGAATGAACCCGTGCAGACACTGGCGACGACTGTGGCCTGCGTAGCGGCTTCACCAATCCAGCGAATCACGGGCTGCTTTTCCAGTTCAGCAGTCACCACGCCGCCGGGGATTATGAGCAGATCGATGGCTGGATGAGTGGTGAATGAGAACTGCGGAGTGACAAGCAGGCTGCCGCGCGCATGAATCATTTCCGTGGTCTGGCCAACAGTGAAGACCTTGAACGGCGGCGGTGATCCAGGCTCCAGGCGAGCCTTGACGCGGCAGGCCACGGAGAACACCTCGAACGGCCCACCGAGATCGAGGACCTCGATGTCATCGAAGATGAAGATGCCGACGGAGAGTGCCATAGGTGTCAGGCCAGTTCTTTATAAAATATCACATCATCATGCAGTGTGATGCCATCCGGATCGAAGGCGAATCTCGGGATCGTGCCCACATAAGTCCAACCGAGCTGCCGGTATAAAGCCTCTGCCGGGCAGCCGCGCTTGGTATCCAAGGTGAGGAGGTTGAACCCGGCACTGCGCGCTTCGTCCTCCATTGCCTGCATCAGGCGCGTGCCCAGTCCCATGCGGCGGCTGCGGCGATGCACCAGCACCTTGGCAATCTCAGCCCGGTGCGGTTGATTCGGTGCCCAGGCGGGATGAAGCTGCGCTGTGCCGATGATTCCTTGATCATCGCGGATGACCAGGAAAACGGCTTTCCCGTGCGCATTGGAAAGCGTGCGCTGCCACCAGTCTTCGGCTTGCTCAAGGGTGAGCGTCAGAAGAAAACTCACGGGCGATCCCGACTCGATGGCATCAATCAAAAGCAGAGCGAGTGACTGCACATCGGCTTCGCTCGCGGGCAGGTTCAATCGCTCAATAGAGGGAGGCGCGCCGTTCATGATTCCTCGTTAAGGGATGAAGGTGTGGGCAGGAGCAGTTGGTAGAGTTCCACATCCAGCCAGCGGCCGAACTTGTAGCCTGCATGCCGGATGAGGCCGCACGAAACGAAGCCGAACTGCTGATGCAGCCGGATGCTGGTTGCGTTCATGGAATCAATGACGCCTATCATCATGTGATACTCCTGGCTTGTGGCTGCCGCGATGATGTCTTTCAGCAACCGCTTGCCGAGTCCCCAGCCAGCGAGTCCCGGGCCAGCGAGCACCGATTCACCGCGGAGGAGCTCACCGGCCTGCTCGAGGGAGCCGGGTTCGAGATCCGCAGCAGCCACGGCATCCGGGTCTTCACCGACCTGGTGCCCTCCTCGCTGCTCGATCTCGAGCCAGGTGCGGCCGCAGCTCTGCTGGAGCTGGAGCGGGCCGTCTCCGAGCGACCCGAGTACCTCACCCTCGCCAGCCAGCTGCACCTGGTCGCCACTCGCTGATCGGCTGTTCGGCGCGGAGATCGCGCCATGACCGACAGTTCTGGTGACCTTTCTGCGGACTGCCCGATCCTGCACGTCGA
>JAQGPI010000337.1 GCA_028293175.1 Verrucomicrobiaceae bacterium
ACCCGGGAGGTGAGCCGGGCAAAAAACTATCCCGAAGCCCCTGACTGTCAAGTATCGCAGTGGGGCAGGGCATGCGGTTTTCCTAAAGAAGCAAAAAGGGCGCTTGTGAAAAATTTCACAAATTCGCCTTGCCCCTCTTTACGCCGCTCGGATACTGGTTCAAGCCCCCCTTTTATTGCCTTATGTCTGAAGCCACCAGCGCACCCGCAGCCAAGCCACCCGTGGACATGGTCAATGTGCAGATCAACGGTACGTGGCACAAGTTTCCCAAAGGCCTGCGGATGATCGAAGCTTGCCGTCAGGCGGAAGCCTCCGTCCCCCACTATTGCTACCATCCCAAACTGAGCTCGCCCGGCAACTGCCGTATGTGCTTGGTGGAGATGGGCATGCCGCCCCGCCCCACTCCCGGCCAGGAAGCTGCGAAGGATGAGCACGGGATGCCTGCGATCTCCTGGATGCCGCGCCCGGTGATTGCCTGCGCGAACACGGTTTCTGAAGGCATGGGCATCCGCACGGAAGGCCAACTGAGCGAGGAATGCCGCCGGGGCGTGATGGAATTCCTGCTGATCAATCATCCGCTCGACTGCCCTATTTGCGATCAGGCAGGGGAGTGCCGTTTGCAGGAATTCAGTGTGGATCACGGGCAGGCGGAGAGCCGCTTCCGTGAGGACAAAACGAAGAAGCCGAAGAATGTGGACATCGGCCCGCGCGTGCGGCTGGACGATGAGCGCTGCATCATGTGCAGCCGCTGCGTGCGTTTCACCGATGAAATCGTGGATGATGCGGTGCTGGGCTTCACGGAGCGCGGTACTCACACCACGCTGACCGTTCATCCCGGCCGCAGGTTGGAGAACAATTACTCGCTCAACACGGTGGACATCTGCCCGGTGGGTGCGCTGACTTCGAATGACTTCCGCTTCCAGATGCGGGTGTGGTTCCTAAAGGAGACCAACTCGATCTGCACAAAGTGCGGGCGCGGCTGCAACACGGAGATCGCCGCACGGGGTAATACAGTGTATCGCCAGACGCCGCGGGAGAACAATGATGTGAACTCCACCTGGATGTGCGACCAGGGACGTCTCGACTTCCACTTCGTGAACAGCGAATTCCGGCTGACGGAGCCGATGATCAAGATCGGCGGCAAGCACGAGAGCACCTCATGGAAGAAGGCTATTCAGGCTGTAGGTGACGGGCTGCGCGGGCTGACCGGCGACCAGATTGCCATTGTCTGCTCGGCCCGCATGACCAATGAAGAACTGTACTTGGTAAAGCAGCTCAAGGCGGCAACAAAGGCCAAGTACATTACCGCCGTGGCGCGTACTGGCGGCGGCGACAATTACCTGCGCTCCGACGACCTCAATCCAAACACCAACGGCCTGCGCCAGATTCTTGGCATTGAGGCGGGTGCTAACTTTGATGAAATCAATCGCGGCATCCGCAGTGGCGTGATCAAGGGCGTGCTCGCACTGGGCGAGAACTTGGTGAAGGCCGGTTTAGACAGGGAGTCGCTGAGCAACCTGACCTTCCTGGCCAGCACGCATATTCTTGCCAATGCCACGGCGGAGCTTTCACACGTGGTGCTGCCGGGTGCCAGCTACGCTGAAAAGCGCGGCAGCATGATCAATGTGACGGGCCGCTTGCAGCGCCTGAACAAAGCGGTGGAAACACCTGGTCAGGCTCGCGATGACTGGGAAATCCTGCGCGACATCATTCTGGAAATCAGCGGCTCCAACGGCCTGCACAGTGTGGACGATGTGTTCAAGCGCCTCGCTGCTGATGTGCCTGATTTCAAGGGTCTGACGCTTGCCGGTATCGGCGATGCCGGTGTGCCTTTGTTCGAAACGACCGAGAAAGTGCCTGTGCTGGAGCGCGAAAAAGAGCGCAAGGCCAAGGGCATTATTGTGGGGTAGGTTCAGCGGCTGGGGGAGCGGTGAATTTAGATAACGGCGTGACCAAATTGGCGGCGAGCGGGAATACACGCTCGTAGATGCCGTTGCCCAGCTCATTGCCGGTCTCATAACCGCGTCGGAACATCTCAAGCTTGGCATCAATGTTATCGACGTGATGCAGGGCCACCGCTTCAGGTGTTTTGGGCAGCACTGGTGCGCCAAAAGCATACTCGCCGTGATGCGATCCGATGAGATGCAGCAGGTGCAGGCGAACCATTTCGGAAGCGGGCTCAAGGTGAACCCAGGCCTGTGATTCGGGGCCGTCGAGCAGTTCGCGCCAGAGCTTGTTCACCAGTTCCATGCCCATCGGAATGTGCCCCAGCATCTCGCCATTCAGGGAGTAGGGCATGGTGAAACTGTTGTCGGCATAGGCGTTCTCCCAGAGCTTGCCGCAGTCGTGAAACAGCACGCCAGCGATCATGAGGTCTTCGTTCAACTGCGGGTAGGCCGAGCAGATGGCGGCGGCGCTGCGCATCATCTGCGCCACATGCTCGACGAGGCCACCACGCCGGGCGTGGTGGTTCTTGCGCGCCGCTGCAGTACGGCGGAATCGCTCGCCAAATTTTTGCAGGAAAAGATCCGCCAGCCCTCGTAGGCGCGGGTCTTGGAGCGCGGCTACCCGAGTGGCGATTTCACCGTAGTCCTGCAATCCGCGCTGCCTGGACTCTTCCGTACCGGCGAGCAGTAGCTGCATTTCGTCGGAAGTAAGCGTGCGCATGACCGCGTTCTTCGGTTCCAGGCCATACTTGCCGGTGTCCACCCACTGCGCTCCAAGTTCAATCCAAGCCTGTCGGGCGAGCTTGGAGGCATCGAGAAACAAGGGGCTGCCATCGAATATTCGCCATATCAGCGATTCCTCGCCATCGGTGAGCTTGATCTCGTAGTATGGCTTGCCTTGCTGCGTCTGCTTTTCCGACGAGTTCTCCACCTGGGCCTGCACTCGGTAAGGCTGCGGCTGCGTACTGGCCACCTGCTTGAGTTGGGCCAGTGTCAGCAAGTCGGGCAGCGAGTCGTCAGAATCCATGCGCGGAGTGAAGCGGGGGAGGGGATCAGGAGCAAGGAGGAAGCGCAGGGCAGCCTATGGAAAGAACCTTGCAGGCGTGCCCGTTGACTCGCATTCGGCCTTTCCTTTCGCCTCGCCAGCCTTTTTAATCACGCCAGTTCTTCTTCCTATGATCCCCACTATTCTTCGATCTTCCATTGTGGCCGCTGGCGTCTTTACGCTGGCGGGCTTTGCGCACGCTGAAACGGCCAAGCCCGCTGAATGGGGCACCTTCCGCGGTCCGAATCACGACGGGACCGGCCCCGCACTCAAGAGTGTGAAGGACTGGAAACAGGTGAAGCTGCAGAAGCTCTGGAAGCAGGACACACCAAATGGCTTCAGCAGTTTCTCGGTCGCTGGCGGCAAGGTTTACACGATCGTCACCCGCGAAGTGGACGGC
>JAQGPI010000354.1 GCA_028293175.1 Verrucomicrobiaceae bacterium
CCCGTTGTAGAAGTGGTTGAACACACGGTCAGAGATTCCCGATGAGCTTGGGAACATTCCTCAGCGAGGGCCAGAAGCCTCTATTCACAGGCCGCATTCACAGGCGTGTCATTGCTCCGCAAAGGCCGCAAAATAAAGGTTTGGAAGCAATGCGAGGAGAGGCTTGCTTACCGGTTCAATAACTGCGAAAAAACGTCTCAATATTTTGCATCACACATCTCTCGAAGTCAGGAAGAACATAGGAGCGGCGAATGAAGGTCAATAACACCATCGTAGTTTCGGTAGGGCAGGCAGGCAATCAGATCGCCGCCTCATTCTGGAAAACCATCTGCCAGGAGCACGGCATTGATCCGCAGACGGGCCAGACCGCCAAAGGGGAGGAACCCCGCGGCAACTGGAGCGCCTTTTTCTCCAAGCTCGGGGATTCCTCCAGCAGCAGTTTCGTGCCCCGCACCCTCATGGTGGATCTGGAGCCCAGCGTGATCGAAAACATCCGCGCCACCAGCGGCTCCTTGTTCAATCCAGCCAATCTCATGTGCCGCAGCGAAGGAGCTGGCGGCAACTTCGCCGTCGGTTATCTCGGCGAAGGCCGCGAAATTCTCCCCGAAGTGATGGCGCGCTTTGAGACTGAAGTGGACCGCTGCGACAACGTTGGCGGCGTCATCATTCTCCAGGCCACGGGCGGCGGCACTGGCTCCGGCCTGGGCTCACTTATCATTGAAGCCATCAAGGAACGGCATCCGGAGTTCCCCGTGCTCAGTTGTGCCATCCTGCCTTCTCCCCAGGTTTCCTCCGTCGTTACGGAACCCTACAACACCGTCTTCGCGCTCAACACCCTGCGCCGCGTGGCCGATGCCTGCCTGATCTTCGACAACGAAGCTCTGTTCCAACTGGCCCATCGCAAGTGGAACATAGAAAGCCCCACGGTTGACGACCTCAACCTCTTGATCACCGAAGCGCTGGCCGGCCTCACCGCCTCCATGCGTTTCAGCGGTTTCCTCACGGTGGAAATCAGCCTGCGCGAACTGCTCACCAACTTGGTGCCGCAGCCTTCGCTGCACTTCCTCATGATCTCGTTCGCGCCACTCACGCCGCCGGACCGCAGTAAGTTCGAAGAAATGAGCGTGGATGAGATGATCAAGTCGCTATTCGACAACGACAGCGTCTTTGCCGCCTGCTCACCGATGGAAGGCCGCTTCCTCAGCACCGCCGTACTCTATCGCGGCGTGATGGACGACAAGCCCCAGGCCGATGCCGCGCTAGCCGCCATTCGCGAGACATTACCACTCACCTACTGGATTCCCACCGCCTTCAAAATTGGCTATGTGGAGCAGCCCGGAGTGGCTCACCGCAAGAGCATGGTGCTCCTGGCCAATAACACCGAAGTCGCCCGCGTTCTCGACCGGATCTGCCACAACTTCGACAAGCTCTGGCAGCGCAAGGCTTTCGCCAACTGGTACCTCAATGAAGGCATGTCTGATGACCAGATCAACGCCCTGCGCGCCTCTGCCCAGGAATTGATCCAGAGCTATCAGGTCGCCGAAGAATCCGGTGCCAAGGCCAAGGTGCAAGACAGTCCCGAAGTGGCCGCCCGTGCCGCTGGCAGAGCCGCGGATGACAGCGCTTCCCGCTCCTCCGTCAGTCTCCGTGATCTCGTTGACCGTCGTTAAGACCGCCTGCTCAAGACTCATTACCCTGCTTTAAATCCCAATACACCTTCCCGGAGGAAAGACCTGTGAGAGAAATCGTTAGCATTCACGTCGGCCAATGCGGCAACCAAATCGCCGACCGCTACTGGCGGCTCATTCTGCGTGAGCACGGCCTGACCGAAAGCGGCGTGCCCAAGGAAGGCAGCAGCGCGGCCGCCAGCAACAGCAACACCGAGGTCTTCTTCCATCGCATCCGCGACGGCAAATACACTCCCCGTGCCGTGCTGATCGATCTGGAGCCCGGCGTGATCCATCGCATCGAGTCCGGCGAGATGGCCCAGCTTTTCGATGAAAGCAGCATCATCCGCAAGATCCCGGGCGCTGCCAATAACTGGGCGCGCGGCTACAACGTGGAAGGCGAACGGGTGATCGATCAGATCATGAACGTGATCGATGCCGCGGTGGAAAAGACCAAGTCGCTCCAGGGATTCCTTCTCACCCACTCCCTCGGTGGCGGCTCTGGCTCCGGCCTTGGCTCCCTCATCCTTGAGCGTCTGCGCCAGGCTTATCCGAAGAAGAAGATCTTCACTTTCTCCGTCGCTCCGTCGCCGCTCATCTCTGATTCCGCCGTCGAGCCTTACAACGCCATCCTCACGCTCCAGCGCATCCGCAACAACGCCGATGCCGCCGTGTTATTGGACAACGAAGCCCTCTTCCGCATCGCCAAGGCCAAGCTCTCGCGCAGCCCGAACTATATGGATTTGAACCACATCGTGGCGCTCATTATGTCCTCGGTCACCGCTTCCTTGCGGTTCCCTGGCAAGCTCAACACCGACCTTGGAGAGTTCATCACCAATCTGGTCCCCTTCCCTGGCAACCACTTCCTCACCGCTTCCTTCGCCCCCATGCGCGGCCCCGGTTCGGAAGGCCAGGTGCGGCTCAATTTCCCCGACCTCGCCCGTGAGACCTTCTCGCAGGAGAATTTCACCGCCGCCATCGACTGGGCCAACGGAGTCTACCTCTCCGCCTGCGCCCTCTTCCGTGGCGACGTAAAGGCCAAGGAGCTGGATGAAAACATGGCCGCCATCCGCAAGACCATGAACTATGCCTCCTACCTGCCCTCGCAGGGCGGCCTGAAGATTGGCACCGCTGATACCGCCCCCGATGGCTTTGCTTCCAGCGGTCTGGCCCTCGTCAATCACACCGGCATCGCTGCCGTGTTCGAGCGCCTCGTAGCCCAGTTCGACATCATGTTCGACAACCACGCCTACACGCACTGGTATGAAGGCGCTGGCGTCTCCCGTGAAAAGATGGCCGAAGCCCGCGATTGCGTGGCCGATCTGGCTAAGAGCTACCGCGACGCGAGCTAGTCATGAAGAGTGAAAAGTGATAAGTAAAAAGGAAAAGAAGAGCGTGAAATCCACGTCACTCATGATGTAGCCTTCAGGTTCCCACTTTTCCCTTTCCCTTACCCCTTTTCCTTCCCCCGTGGATTCCACCCTCGAAAAGCAGATCGCCTCCGCCTCGCGCAGCGTGGAAGAGGCGCGTCGCATGGCCTACAATGATCCAGCCCGTGTCGGCGAGCTCGTTGAGCAGATCAGCGTGCTCGCTGACCTACGCCAGAAAGAGGGCGATTTTCGCAAGGCCGAATCGCTCTACCGCGAGTCGCTTTTCCGCGTCAAGGACCTGCGGAAGCCCGATCCCGAGCTCCTCGCCGGCATCCATTCCCTGCTCGCCTATCTCTATGATCGTTGGGGCAAGATGGACCTTGCCGCCGACTTCTATGAGAAGGCGCTCAAGATTTCGGAGCAGCACGGTTTTCAGGATGCCGACAGGGCGGCCACCATCAAGAACAACCTCGCCATGATCTTCAAGGCCCTGCGTCAAAACGCCAAGGCCGAAAAGTACTACGACGAATCGCTGGAGACGTTCAAGAGGCTCTATGGTGAGCAGCACAACAAGGTGGCCTCGCTCTACAACAACCTGGGTGTCCTACACTATGCGAACCTGGATGTGGACAAGGCACAAGAGATGCATGAGCGCGCCCTCGCTATCCGTCAGGCCCTTAGCCCCGCGGAGATCGATCCCGGCGACCTCTCGCAGACTTACATCAATCTGGGAGCTGTTTACAAGGCCACCGGCGACTTCCAGCGTGCGGAAGAATGCGTGGACCGCGCCAAGCGCCTCCGCACCACTCTCAACGGTTATACGCCGCTACCTAGACGCTCCGCCAGCCTTCTGCTGGACCGTTCCGCCTGACAAACAAAGGGAGTGCCCGGCATTCGCAAACAAAAGCGGGGCCGGTCATCACTGACCGGCCCCGCCAATTCCGAATTACAGCAACGCTGTCAGGTTTATGCTGCGGTGGCTCGAGCATTCACACCGCTTTCCGCGATGGAAGTCAGCTTCTTATCCGCAGCACCTTCTTCATCGAGGGTGCTTTGGAGGATCTGTGCGGCAGCGTTCTCGCCGAGGCGACGAGCCAGGGCTCGAGTGGTGCCGTACGCGGCGATCTCGTAGTGCTCCACCCGTTGCGCGGCACCGATCAGGCCCGCATCGCGGACGTCATCATCACCTCCGGCATCCACATATTCGGAGCCTTCCTTGATCAGGCCCTTCATCGCCGCGCAGGTCTCCCCGCCCGGCTCTTCGCCGAGTTGTTCGAAGATGTGCTCCAGACGGCTCGCATGGTTGCGGGTTTCTTGAAGGTGGCTGCTGAAGGCCTGCTTCAACTGCGGTGAAGTCGCCGCCTCCGCCATCAGCGGCAGGGCTTCGATCAACTGTGTTTCAGCACTGTACAAGTCGCGAAGCTCATTGAGGTAGAGTTCACGGAGGTTATTGAAGGTAGGGGCAAACAAGCTCATATTAGGGTATTGGGGTTTAAGTGTTCAAGACACGAAACGCACGCCCGTCAGCCCCCTAACGTCAGGGAACGCCCTGAGACATGCTTCAGGGAAATTGCTGCAGAGGCTCCAACGTAGCCAGTCAACCATTGACCACTCACGAGGGCACATCAGTGAATATCATTCTATCCTATACTGAACCCAGCCGACCATGAACTCCTCGCCACTTGAACGCAGGCACAAACATCATGTCGAGCCATAAATCCCAAGCGCCCATCGCTCGTACAATTAAATGTCTCGCCTAAAATGCATGCTGCGGCTAAGACTTAAACAGCCTTCCATTCGTCTAGCCATCTACACCCCATGCCCACTCCCTCCCGAGCCGCCGAACGCATTGCCACCCAGATCAAACGCTTCCAGCCTATCCTGCTGGCAGCGAAAGACCGGGATGTGGGCGAAGCGGATACCTCTACCATCGTCAAAGACATCCTTTCGGAGTTGTTTGGGTATGACAAATACTCAGAGATCACCGCCGAGTATCTGATCAAGGGAACCTTCTGCGATCTGGCCATCAAACTGGAAGGCAAGTTGAGGGTTCTCGTGGAAGTGAAGGCCATCGGCCTCGAACTGAAGGAAGCCCACTCTAAGCAGGCCGTGGACTATGGTGCAAATCAAGGTGTGGAATGGGTGCTGCTGACCAACGGCATCGTCTGGAGAGTGTATCGCATTGTATTTGCCCAGCCTATTTCCCAAGAGCTGGTCATTGAGGTAAATTTTTCCGCACTCAATCCTCGCACAGAGTCACACATCGATTCGCTTTACCTGCTCACGAAAGAAGGTCACGGAAAGAGCCTGCTGGATGGTTACCATCAGCAGCGCCAGGCCATGAGCCGGTTCTTCCTGGGCGCGTTGGTGTTGAGCGACGCAGTCGTGGAAGTTATTCGACGCGAGCTGCGCAAGCTCTCACCCGGAGTGAAGTTTGAACTTGATGAAATCCGCGAAGTCATCACCCACGAGGTATTGAAACGCGAAGTCATCGAAGGCGATAAAGCCATGGATGCCCGGAAGAAGATCGCACGTGCCTGGGCTAAGGCGGCGAAGCCTGTCGTCAAAATAGAAGCCGTAACGACAAGTCCCCTACAACCTGTAGCCACGGATGCCAGTAATTGAGGCTCAAGGAACCACGCCCACCATCCCGGGCTTCCGATTTCCGCCGCCTTCGCTCTTGGTTAGGGAGTCGCCCAGTTCGGCGCGCCATTGTTCGGCGTAGGCTTCCATTTTCTTGAGCATCTCAGGGTTCTGGTCGGCAACATCCTTGGCTTCGCTGATGTCGCCCGTGACGTGGTAGAGTTCGGGCTTGGTAAGCTTCACGCCTTGGTACTGGCCGGGGAGGCCGCCTTTGGCTTTCGGCTGGTCGCCCATGCTGCGATAGGTGTGAGGGAGTTGCAGCTTCCACTGGCCGTCGCCGCTGACGACGGATTGGAGCTGGTTCTGCTCGTACCAGAAGGCGTAGCTTTCGTGCGGGTTCTTCGCTCCGGGCTGGCTTGTAAGGATGGGCAGCACGTCGAGGCCGTCGATCTTGTGGTCGGGGAGCTTCGCGCCGATGATGCCAGCCAGCGTCGGCAGCAGGTCGATGGTCATGGCCATTTGATCGTTTTCCTTGCCAGCCGGGATCTTGCCGGGCCAGCGCATGAGGCAGGGCACGCGCACGCCACCTTCCCAGCAGGTGCCCTTGCCTTCGCGCAGCGGCTCGGCGGAGCCCGCGTGCTCGCCATAGCTTAGCCAGGGGCCGTTGTCGGAGGTGAAGATGACCCAGGTGTTGTCGGCCACGCCCGCCTTGTCGAGCGCCTTCATCACCTCGCCTACGGACCAGTCGATCTCCTCGATCACATCGCCAAACAAGCCGCGCTCGGTCTTGCCCTTGAACTTGCTGCTCACGAACAAGGGCACATGGCACATGCTGTGGGCGAGGTAGAGGAAGAACGGCTTGTCCTTGC
>JAQGPI010000384.1 GCA_028293175.1 Verrucomicrobiaceae bacterium
GCTGCGGTGTTGCTGTGCACATCGCTCACGGTCGCAGTCGTGGTAGCTTGTGGTCCAGAACTAACCTCGGCCTTCCTGCTGAGGTCGCGTGAGATTTTGCGAGCGCCTGAGCATTGGCTGGGCTTCCAGATTCGCAGCGTCAAGCATCCGCCAAAGCCACCCGCAAATCTTGCGCCAACCGCCAGCGGGCAGGAGCTTTGGCAGCAACGCCTGCATTCCACCTTGGAAGTTGATGTGGGCGACTTGCGCCAAGCATTGACCGAAGCCAATGTGCCGTCAGAGACGGCCGCCAGTGTAGTGGAGGACTATCAGCGGCAACGGTTTCTCCAGCTCAGTCAGTGGGAAGATGCTGAGAATCGCACCCTGCCTGACAAGAAGGTTCTTGTTCAGTTAAAACTCGGTTTACCAACGACGGGGCGCCACCCATGGCTCGTGGAAGAGGACTGGCCGAAAGTGGTGCCTTCAGAATTTCGACTCTACTCGAAAGGCGTCGAGCATATGCATTCTGAGCAATGGGATGATGCGAAAGCCTCCTGGAAAGGTCTTCTCGCCCTGCCTTTTAATCAGCGCCGGTACCGGTCTTCTTGGGCTGCGTGGATGCTGTACAAGACAGCCGCCAATAGGACGGATGCCATTCACTGGCTGGAGCAGGTTTGCGACCTCGTGCAGCGTGAAGGCTGCGCCGATTCCCTGCGCATGCACCCGGCGGCATTGTCTTTGCTCTCTAAAATCAGGAAGGAGGCCGCCTCGCCCGCTACCCTGGCCCTCCACTATTTCAATACCAAGGCCAACGAGCGCACGGTGTATAGCGAAACGCTTCAATCCAATGCACGAGCCATTGTGGCAAATCCTGACCCTGAGGTGATGGATCAAGCCGTGCGTGATCCGGCCTCCCGAGAAATCATCACATTGGTCCTTGCCCACGATACGGACGGTTGCATGCCAGATCCCGCTGAGCCACCTGTGGCTGAGGAAGAAGGTAACAAAGCCCTTCAAGCCTGGGCCGCAGCATTGGGCAAAGCCGGTGTGACCAATGATCCGGTGCTCGGTGAATTTGCCATCGCCTTGTATCGGAAGCAGCAATACGCGCTTGCACGCAAGTTCATCAACTGCGGAGCCATTACATGGGAGACGCAGTGGATCAGGGCCAAGCTCGATCTTCAACGAGGTGACAAGGCGGCTGCCGCCCGCCACATGGCCCATGCGCTGCGGCGTTTCCCTCTTGATGAAAAGCAAACAATCGTTTCCATCACCGAGTCTTACTATGAACGAAATCGTAACTCGGCGCCGCCGCAAGACGACTACCGCCGGGGTTTGCGCAACAGCCGCTTCCTGGCAGACAATGCCTCGATACGGCTAGGCATTGGGGATTTTGCCACAGCGCTCAAGCTTTTTCTGGATGCCGACTGTCCGCACGACGCTGCTTTTGTCGCGGAGCAGATTATGACTCCTGATGAACTGCTCAGCTTCATTCGCGATCACCGCCTGAAATACACCCCCGCAGGCCCTGAGCCTCCACGTGATGATGACAGGTACTGGCGAAGAGAATACCTGCATGTTCTCCCGGAGTATCGTTCAGCCACCAACGCCTTTCTATACATCGCGGCACGCAAGCTCGCGCGTGAGCGTTGGTTCAAAGATGCGCGTCCGCTCATGCCGCCGGAATTTCAGCCTTTGTTTGACCGCTATGTGACCCTGTATCGCAACGGTCACAGCAGTGTTTTAAAACCCGAGGTTCGCGCTCGGTGCGTGATGGAAGCGGCCCGCATTCACCGCTGGCAAGGCATGGAGCTTTTCGGGGCTGAAGGCGAACCGGATGGTGCTGTTTGGAGCGGCAACTACGACTTCTACCCGCTTTCGCTGCTGCGCGAACGCATGTACCGAAAGAGCAAGGTTTCTTACATGTTGTCCGGGGCTGAAGAGATGAGCGTGACAGGCCGTTGGCTCGCAGAAATTACCACACAACCGCCGGTGCTTTCACCCAGCGATGAAGAACTGGCGCGGCTGAGACGCAACATACTTTGGGCGAAGCCCCGCTTCCACTATCGCTATGAGGCGGCGGAACTTGCATGGCAGGCGGCCCATTTGCTGCCCAAAGAATCCAACGAAGCAGCAAGCATGCTCGGTGAAGCTGGCACCTGGCTTGCCAGCGAACAGGCCGACCGCTTCTACAAGGAGATGATCTGGAAGCACTGGTCCACCCCCGTTGCACGTGAGGCCGATAAAAAGAGGTGGTTTCCTAGTGTCCTGAGAAAACGCTACGATATCGCCGAGCTCCTGGCGCGTCCCGTACCTGGCCAGTGAGATCATTGACTCACGTCCACCCCCTTCCTACCCTCCCGTATGTCCATCCTCGCCCAAGCCGCCGTCCTGTATGAAGCCCGTCAGCCTATGCGCATTGAGGAAGTGGAAGTCCTGCCCCCCGGCCCTGGCGAGGTGACGGTGCGGATGAAGGCAGCGGGTGTCTGTCACAGCGATTACCATGTCATGAGCGGGGATCTGTCCATGCGCATGCCCATCATTCTTGGGCACGAGGGCTCAGGCGTGATTGAGGCGGTGGGCGAGGGTGTGAAATCGGTGGAGATGGGCGATCACGTAATCCTTGTGTGGCGGGGCTCGTGCGGTCGTTGCGAATACTGTGCTAACGGTCGTCCGGCTTTGTGCGACATGGGCACTGCCATGCGCTTCACCGGCACCATGCCCGACGGCACCTTGCGCTTTCGCAATGCTGCTGGTGATGGTGTGAGACACTATGCTGGCGTGTCCGCCTTTTCCTCGCTCAGCACCATGCCGGAGGCCTCTGTTGTGAAGATCGACAAGAGTTTCTCCTTTGAAAAGGCTGCTCTCATCGGCTGCGGCGTCATCACCGGCATAGGCGCTGTCATCAACGCTGCACATGTTACCTATGGTTCAACGGTGGCCGTGATTGGCTGCGGCGGCATCGGTTTGAATATCGTCCAAGGGGCCCGGTTGGTGGGGGCACGGCAGATCATTGCCGTGGACATCCACGACTCCAAGCTCGAGCACGCCAAGGACTTCGGTGCCACCCACATCTTCAATGCCAGCGAAGGCGATCCGGTGCAGGCCATCAAGGATCTCACCGGCGGCAAAGGCGCGGAATTCACCTTTGAAGCACTCGGCACCGGCGACACCATCGCCCAAGCCTTCGATGCGACGAAGAAGGGGGGCAAGTGCGTCGTCGTCGGCATCTCCAGGGCCGATGCCCGAGCGCCCATCAATGTGAATCAGCTCGTCTATGCCGAGAAGACCCTCATCGGTAGTCTCTATGGCACGACCCGTCCGCGTCTCGATTTGCTTACCCTTATGGACATGCACAACGAAGGCAAGCTGATGCTCGATGAGCTCATCACCCGCACCTATCCACTAGATCAGATCAACGAGGCGTATGGGGCGCTCATTCGCGGTGAGGTAGCGCGAAGTTTGATCGTGTTTTAGCACAAAAAAGCGGCCCGAGTTTCCCCGGGCCGCCGTGTTATTTATCGATAACGCTGCTGAGTACTACGGCGCCGTGAGCAGGATGCCGGTTTTGCCACTGATGTAAGTGGCGTGGGCAAGGACTCGACCATTTGCGTCCACAGTTTTCACTTCATTCAGACGGTCGGTGCTCGCACCGCCAGGGATGATGATCTGGCTGATGATCTCGTTGGTGCCGCCCGTATTGATGGTGTCGCCCACTTTCAACAGCAGGCTCAGCGCGCCGCCATTGGCTGCTTGACGCCAGATGCCCACTGTACCGCCGGTGGTAGAGGCCACGAAGGCCGCTTGGTTGCCGTCGCCGATCACCGGGTTGTCGAAGTTGGTGAAGGTCTCGCCGCTGGTGCCAGGGGCGGTATCACCAATCTTGGCGATGACCTTCAACGTGCCGTCCGTATCAGCCACGATAGCCCGATTTTCACCGGTGGCAGCGCTGAACAAAGAGACTCGGAAAGTCACCTTTGCATTCACATTGCTGAATGGTGCCCAGATGCTCCACAGCTTGCTGCCAGCAGGAATGCCGGGCAGGGCGGTGTCATTGGTTTTGGCAATGACGGTAAGCGAAGATGGCACGGCAGGGTTGCCCTTCCATACGCTCTGGCCACCATTGGTGAGGAAGGCGCGGGTGAACAGAGTGCCGACGGAGGTCAGCGAAGGACGGTCCACGGCGTAGAAGGTATCGGCCAATCCAGGGGTGGCCTGGCCTGCCCGCACCACGCAACTTAGGGAGCCACCGGCGGGCATGTACCAGATGCCGGAGCCGCCGCCTTGCAGATTGGAGAAGAAGGCGATGTCACCAGCGGGATTCATTCGAGGGTCACAACTGTTGCCCATCATGTTGTCGAAGGTGTCCAGCGTACCGCCGCCGACGGCAGGGGCCGCAGCGCCTTGCTTGGCAACGGTGGAGAGGGTGAAGGAACCAGCGGAAGCCGTGGCCTTGACCAGAGCAGTGGAGCTGTCGGTAAGCTTCACAGCAAAGGTAGCGTAACCTGCATCGGAGGTGCCGATCCAGCCATCGGGAGCGAGGGCGGAAGCGGTGCCGCCAGCGACAGCCTCACCTTCACGAAGTAGCTTGTGCAAACCACTGCCGCCGAGTTCGGACCAAATGACGGAATCTGTGCTGGTGGTTACCAGCGGCGTGCCGGTGTTCACCCGCAGGCAGCCAACATAAGTGAGCTCGGCTGCGTTGTTGATGTACGGGTTGGAGGGCAGCACATCGTAGAGAGCATTGCCGCTATCAGGAGCAATACTGCCGCTGCGGGCCACGACCATGGTGCTGGCGCTTGTGCCCAGAGGGCTCTTCCAGATGCCCTGGAAGTTGTCCACCGTCACGCCGGCTCCAGCATTGAGCGCCAGATGGGCGCGGAAGGCCAGGGCACCGTTGGGGGCCATGACCATGCCGCTGCGGATGGAGTCCCAGAAGCCGGTGGTAGTACCACCAGCAGTCGAGCCGGGAGCCGCGCTGACCTCAGAGGTGAAGTAGATCATACCGCCGATCTTCACATTGGGCGTGGCTGGAGGCGTGAAGGACAGCGGGGCTGAGCCGCCAGCAGCGGTGTTTTGGATGGAGCCACCGTTAAGGCTCAGCGGGCCCTGGATGGCGATGCCATCGTTATCAAAGTCGGCGCTCACCACAGTGTATTTAAAGGTGATCGTGATTGTGCCCGAACCGCTCACATAAGTGGCCTTGCGCAGGGTGGTGCCTTCAATGAAGTCCATCGAGGGCAAGCCGCTGACGGTGACCGCGAACTGGTAGGTGGCGGTGAAGGTGAGCACATCGCTTTCCTTGTAGGTGGCATCGGCGGGGCGGGTGACACTGATGAGGTCGTTGACCACAACGGTCAGGCTCTGCTGCACGGGAACGGCGGCGAGGTAGGCCGCGTCGGCAGCAGAGTTCGCAGTGATGGTGGTGGTGCCCACGGCGATGGGGTGGACTTTGCCGTTGACGATGGTCGCCACCGCTGTGTCGGAGCTGGTGTAGGTGATCACCGCACTGGGATCATTAGAGGTCGCGCCAGGGCTAAAGTCCGCGCTGGTGGTCGAGGTGGTGCCCAAGGGACCAAAAGTGATGACCTGTGTCAGACGGCTCACCTGCAGAAGCTGCACTACGCCAATAGCAGGCTGGTAAGTGATGTCACCGCCCTGTGCGGCGGTGATATTGGCGGTGCCCGCGCCAACGATGTGTACCAATGTGCCGGTGACAGTGGCCACGGCGGGATTAGAGCTCACATAGGTCACGGTCAGGCCGGAACTGGAGGTAGCGGCAAGGTTGAAATCAGCATCGCCCAGTGCCTTGATGGCCAGAGGTGTGAAAGTGATGGTCTGCGGCTGCTTGCCCAGGCAGAAGGCGACGTTGTCCGCCTTGTTGGCTTCCGGCACAGTGTTCAGAGGATCAATGTAAGCGTACACGGTGCCCGCGCCGCTGAGCTGTACGCCGGTCATAGTGACGGTCTTGGTTTGGCCGATGCCTAGGTTCACTAGTGTGGTGGCCGATGGGTGGGCTAGAGGCAGGCCACCCTGGTAAGGATTGCCATCATAGAGGCGAAGGGTGACGTTGCTGAACGACAGGCCGGAGGCGGCGTCATTGGTCACCGGGATAGCGAAGTCGGCGGAGACGCCAGCTGTCACATTGGTGGCGACGACGGTGCCCAGCGACAGATTGGTTGAGGACACCTGTACGTCGACATAAACCGGAAGGCTGGTCAGTCCGTTGGAGGTGACTTTGAGTCCGATCTGGCCGGTGTAGGGTGTGGCAGAGCTAAAGACGATCTGCACGCCGGTGCTGTCGCCAAACACGCCGTCCCCGTTCAAGTCCCAACTATAGGTGCTGATGGCGTCGCCGTTGATGTCATAAGACTTGCTGCCGTCCAGGGTGATGGAGGCGCCGGGCAGGCCATTGTAGCCCTGATAAGCATTCGAAGCCACGGGCACAGCCACGGGGGCGACATCGCCATTGACCACGGTGACGACGGCAGTGGTGGTGGCGTACTGGATGGGATTGCTGTTGTCCTTCACTCGCAAGGTCACGGTGTGGGCACCGATGCTATGCAGGTAAGCGGGGGAGACGGTGGGCTTGATGCCGGTAGCGTCAGGCGTGGTCCAGTTCAGGCCGTCGGAACTGTCAAAGTCCCAGAGGTATTCAGTGATGACGCGGGTCGGATCGGTGTTGTAAGAACCGGTGGCATCCAGCACCACCGAGAAGGGACCGACGGTGGACTGCTGCGGCACGGCGGCAATCACGGCAATCGGCGGCGGCGCGGTGACCGAACGGGTCAGCACCAGGATGGAAACGGAAGTATCGGCATCGGGGCTGCCGCCCACCCAGGTGTCGCTGCTTGTCCAAGAACCGTCGTTGTTCTGGCCGTAGAGGTTGCTGATGTCCCGCTGGTCCGGCGACAGGGTCGGGGCCAGGAGGCCGGAATTGCCCAGCAGCCAGGCGGATTCTTCCTGATACCAATCGCGGGTGGTGCCGCCCACGGTGATCGTGTTGACATCCATCAGTGCGAGGCCTTTTTTAACACCGTACATGGCGTACCAAACGCCTGCCCAGCCGGCACCGTCACCGCCTGTGGCACCGCGATTGTCCCAAACTGACTGCACGAACCCAAGCAAACTTTGTGAGGTGGCATTGCTCATATCCAGCCCCGCCATTTTCAGGATGCTGAGCGCGCCGCCGGTCTTCGCCGCGTTGCGCCAGCCCGATCCTGGCGAGTAGTCCACGCCGCCGCTGGCGTCCATGAGCGCCTCCGTGGCGGCCACAGCGTTATCAGCCCACCATTGGGGGGGGGGGAGATTCAAAACGTCCTTGGCCATTGCCATGAAGAGAGCGGGCCACTGCTGGGCCGAACCGTCGTAACGGTTCTGCTGCTGTCCGAGCAAGCTGTATTCAAAGGCACCGCGGATGGAGTCGTCACCCTGCGACCAGAGCAACGTATCACCAAAATCGACCATAAGGCTGTAATAGCTCTTCCCCGCGAAAGGTCCGGCGGAGATGATGCGCGCCTGGGCGTCCGCGGCATTCTTCATGGGATTGAGCAGGGCCATGGCCACGGCGCAGTCCGCATAGGTGCCGCCCGTGAAATAAGCGCCCATATCCGCCACTCCGCCGGTATCGCACGTGCGCACCGCAATGCCGTCGCTGTGGGCGGTGATGTTCTGATAACCGCCGCCGGAGAGCATATGGGTGTGGGCTCGCTGCAGCAGGTAGGAGTACACGTCCTCCACCGGATCATTGAAGGGCGAGTGGCCGTTTTCTTCAAATGCCAGCGTGCTGAACGCTGTGACGCCGTCGCCAGCCTCACCACCGGACTGGTACCAGTACCAGTCCGTCGCCGAGTCCTTGGCCACGGAGCCGTAAAGATAGAGCAAGCCTTTTTCAATCGCCATGTCCACCCGGTCAAAGTGGGAGGGATTAGGCAACACACGCACCACCGCCTGGCGCGAGGTCGTGCCAGTGGTGTCCGTCACGCTGATGGTGACCGTCTTGGAGCCCGCCGTGGCAAAAGTGTGCGAGACACTGATGGAATCACTGCGTGTGGCATCGTCAGAGGCTGTGGTCACATTGCCCGTGGCGTTCGGCGAGCCGTCACCAAAGGCGATGGCGTATGTCGCCGCACCGGTAAGACCCCAGGCGCGCCCCCAGACGGTGGTAGATTCATTCATGGCCGCCTTTCCATAGGTGGTGCGTTGCGTGAAACTGGGCATTACGCTGACGGAGGGTGCCGCCAGTCCGACCCCCGTTAGGGCAGCCAGGATGGTTAGTACATAGAGGATGGGCTTCATGGAGGAGGGGAAGGGTAGGCTGAGATGAGCGATTTTTATCCGCACATTCTATAAATTCTATACAACGACAGTGTAAAAGGATGGAAATTACCCGCAACCAGATTTTCCAGAGCACATTCTGTCTCAGATGATTTCGCCCTAACCATGACGAAATTCGCCCCCATCAAACTGATGCGAAAGTACCCGCCAGAACCATCCTTATCTTGCGCGTTGAAAGGGCTGTCTACCAAGGCAAAGTGCCATTTGTCGAAAAGGTATCTCAGCAAATTTACCTGCATGTTAAAGCACGATCAGCCTAAGTTAAGGTTTAGGCAAATAAGCCTTGGAGGCTTAGAAGCACTGAGGTAGCTCGACCCCTGAAATCTGGGAGTAGGGGGTGAAGCGATGAAATCAGGGAGCCAATCTAGCTTTATAATTATTGTATTTATTATGACCATGTAAAACTCACCTGAGAGCGTTTCACGTGCGGGTGGACGATCGAAAGCCAGGCTAAAGTAGGTCTTTTGGCTAAAATGGGGGTGCTTTCGTGCTCAAAAGGGCTTCTTTACGGCGTTGCCTACCCACCCCAAACCCATGATGATCCTGCGTTTCGCCCTTGTGTTCTCACTGGCAGCACATCTGTGCGCCCCTTCAGGTTTTGCCGTTGAAGCAGCCAAGGTGCCTCCGCCTGACAAAAAAGGCAGCAATCGCGGGCCGGAGAATCCCGAGCTGAAATTCAAGTTGCCGCCTCCGCCTGTGCTGAGTCCAGAGCAGGAGCTGAAAACGTTGAAGCTGCCAAAGGGGTACAAGGCGCAGCTCGTAGCCAGCGAGCCAATGATTGAAACTCCCATTGAGATCAGCTGGGACGACCAGGGCCGCATGTACGTGATCGAGATGCGTGGCTACATGAACGACATCAATGCCGCAGGCGAAGACAAGCCGATCTGCCGCGTCAGCCGCCTCGAAGACACGGATGGTGACGGGGTGATGGACAAGGCGACGGTGTTTGTGGACAAGCTGGTCATGCCGCGCGGAGTGATGGCCCTGGGGGATGGTTGCCTCGTTTCTGAGCCCCCGAACCTGACCTTCTACCACGATACGGACGGCGACGGTGTGGCGGACAAGCACGAAGTGATTGCTGAGAATTACGCCCGTCTGGGCGGTCAGCCGGAGCACATGGCCAACACGCCGACTTGGTGCATGGACAACTGGATTTGGTCTGCCGCGCACAGCGAGCGTTTTCGTTACAGTGGCGGCAAGTTCATTGTTGAGCCTACGCGCAGTGGCGGCCAGTGGGGTCTGGGTCAGGATGACTGGGGGCGGCGCTATTACAATTACAACAGCGACCTGCTTCGTTGTGACCTGTTGCCTCCACAGATGTACCTGCGCAATCCCAATGTGAAGGACATGCCGGCCCTGAACTACCAAGTAATGAAGGATCAGGCCACATGGCCTGTCGTTCCCACGCCCGGGGTGAATCGCGGCTATACGGACAAGCAACTGCGCCCGGATGGCCGCCTTGCCACGGTTACCGGCACTTGCGGCCCTTGCGTTTATCGCGGCGATCTGATGAAGGAACTGCGTGGCAATGTCTTCGCGGCGGAGCCCTGCGGCATGCTAGTGAAGCGCATGACGACGAGCGAAACCGGCGGTGTGGTGACAGCGAGTCAGGCCTACCAAGGCAAGGAATTTTTGACTTCGACGGATGAGCGGTTCCGTCCGGTGAACGTCAACAACGGCCCGGATGGTGCGCTTTACATTGTGGACATCGCGCGCGGCATTGTGCAGCACAAGGCCTTCATTACTCACTACCTGGAAGCCAATATCAAGGCGCGCGACCTGGAGCAGCCCATCAATCTGGGCCGCATCTGGCGCATCATTCCCGAGAAGTCCGCTCCGGTGGCAGTGAAGCTGCCGAAGGCGACGGCGGATATTGTGCCCTTCCTTGACCATGCGAACGGACACATCCGGGATACCGCCCAGCGTGTGCTGGTGGAGCGCGGCGATGCGAGTGTAATTCCGGCGATCAAAGCGCTGGCTGTAACCGCCAAGACGCCGCAGGGCCGCGTGCAGAGCTTATGGACGCTGGAGGGCTTGAATGCCCTCACAGCCGCGCCCGAGGTGCTGATCACCGCATTGAAGGATAGCAGTGACAAGGTGCGCGTGGCTGCGGTACGGTTGAGCAACGCTTCACTGGTGCCGCAGATGCTGGCGATGACCAGCGACAGCAGCGCCGAGGTGCGTGTGCATCTTGCTGCGCAGCTCAGCGCCCAGGCCAGCCCGGAGGCAAAGGCTGCTGTCCTCGTACTTCTCAAAAAGGGCGGCAGCCCCTTGCTCAATGATGCCATCGCCACGGGCGTACGAGGTCGCGAACTGGAGATGCTTCAGGAAATCGTGACTGCCCCCGGTGCCAAGTTGGATGAACTGGCAAAGAGCGGCCTGCTGCAAATGCTGGCCAACTGCGTAATGAATGAGCGCCGCGCAGCCCGCGTCACGCAGCTTTTGGAGCTAGTTTCCAAGCAAAATCCGAGTGGATCGCACCAGATCGCACTACTAAATGGCATGGCCGGCATCCCGTTGGACAAGAAATCGAAGCCCGTACCACGCAAGCTGTTGTACCTTGATGCGAAGCCTGAGTCGCTGAACATCCTGAAGGCCAATGCGGAGAAGGATGCCAAGAAGCTGGTGTCCATTGTGGATGCGGCCCTCGCATGGCCTGACAAGCCCGGCGTGCCGCCGCCGCCGGTAGTGGTGCCCCTGACAGCGGAGCAGCAGGCGCGTTTCGACAAGGGCAAGGTCATCTTTGCCAGCCTCTGCGCCGCCTGTCATCAGCCCACGGGCACGGGTCTTGACGGCTTGGCTCCGCCGTTGGTTGATAGCGACTGGCTATTGGGTCCTGCGGACCGTCCGATCAAGATCGTCCTGCACGGTGTTGGCGGGGCTATGCCCGTCGGCGGCCGTATCTGGCGCCTGGAGATGCCTCCGCTGCCCATTCTTGATGACGAGCAGATCGCCAGCACGCTCACCTACCTGCGCCGCGAGTGGGAACACAATGCATCGCCCGTGTCGCCTGCGGATGTGGCCAAAGTTCGCGCCGCCAATGCCAAGCGGACGAAAGCCTGGACTGCCGAAGAACTGAAGCCGACAACGGTGGGGAAGAAGTAGCTCGTGCCTGCACCCGACTCCCTGCCCATCCACGAAATCCGCGAATCGCTGACCGCAGCGCTGCGCGACCCGAAGCTGCCGAACCTGCTGATTAAAGCGCCCACCGGCTCGGGCAAGTCCACGCAGGTGCCAAAGTTCGTGCTGGATTCCGGCGTGCTAGGCGACAAGCGCGTGTACGTCCTCCAGCCCCGGCGCATCGCGGCGCGCATGCTCGGGCAGCGGGTTGCGAAAGAGCGAGGCGGCAGGCTGGGCGAAGAGGTGGGCTACCAAGTTCGTTTTGAGAAAGTCAGCAGCAAGGACACGCGCCTTGTGTATGTGACCGAGGGAGTATTTCTGCGCCTACTGCTGGAAGACCCCGATCTGAAAAAGGTGGGCTGCCTTATCATAGACGAATTCCATGAGCGTCATCTCGACGGTGATCTCTGTCTTGCTTGGGCGCATGCCTTGCAACGGGCTCGGCGGCCAGATCTGAAGATCATCGTCATGTCCGCGACCCTGGTGCCCGGGCCGCTGGTGGACTTCCTGCATCCCTCCAAACTGTTTGAATCTGAAGGCCGCACTTTCCCTGTGGAGATCCGTTATCAGGCTCCGCAGAAGACCAAGATCGGCTATGAGGAACCGGTCTGGGATCAGGCCGCACGGGCTTGCGAAGATTTGGCGCGTTCACCGGGCTTCGATGGTGACATGCTTGTCTTCATGGCGGGCGGGCATGAGATTCGCAAAACCATCTCCGCGATCAGCGGCCGTAGCTTTGCCAAGGGCTATCGCGTGCTGCCGCTGCATGGTGAACTGACGCCGGAACAGCAGGATGAAGCCGTGCAGCCAAGCGGCATGCGGCGCATCATTGTGAGCACGAACGTGGCGGAAACCTCG
The DNA here is from genome assembly GCA_028293175.1 of Verrucomicrobiaceae bacterium. Lineage (GTDB taxonomy): Bacteria > Verrucomicrobiota > Verrucomicrobiia > Verrucomicrobiales > Verrucomicrobiaceae > CAINXC01. The sequence goes on from JAQGPI010000384.1 coordinate 12,295, forward strand.
CTCACGATTGAAGGCGTGAAAGCCGTGATTGATGCCGGGCAGGCTCGCGTGGCGGCCTACGATGCACGGCGCGGCATCAATACTCTCACGGTGCAAAAAATCAGCCGCGCCTCGGCGGAGCAGCGCGCTGGCCGTGCTGGCCGCCTTGGCCCGGGCATCGCGGTTCGTCTATGGCCTGAGCGCGACCACCATCACCGCCCTGAGAGTGATGCGGCGGAGATCCATCGTTTGGAACTGAGTGAGACCGTGCTGGCAACGCGCGTAGCTTCGGGCAAGGCGGGCTTGAACATCGAATGGTTCGAGATGCCTGCGGAGGCTTCGCTGAAGCGCGCGGAACGATTGCTGCATGACCTGGGTGCAGTGGATCATGAGAACAACGTCACGCGGCTAGGCCTCAAGATGGCGGCTTTCCCTCTGGAACCGCGATTTGCGCGCATGCTGCTTGCGGCTGCCGAGCAAGGTTGTTTGGAAGAGGCGGCGATCTGCGCCGCCATTGCGCAAGGACGCGAGGTGCTGACAGCGACGATGAAACAGTCGCATCGCGGCAACGAGGACTTTTGGCAGAATGACGACCTCAGCGAATTCCAGGCACAGCTGCGCGCCTTTCATCGCGCCCACGAGCTGCGCTTTGATGTGGGTGCCTGCCAGCCGCTTGGCATTCATGCCCGCGCCGCACGGGAGGCTGCCCAGGCGGCTGATCAATTCCTGCGCCTGTGTCATCGCATCGGCTTGAAAGACGAGCGCGTGGCTGAGGATGCGAGCGCGCTGGCGAAGACCCTACTGGCGGCCTTTAGCGATCATGTAGGCTGTGAAACCAGTCCTGGCAGCCGCGTGTACAATCTCACCGGCGGGAATCGCGGGCACTTAAAGGACCCGCACATCAAGGTTCCTCGCCTGCTAGTCGCTTCTGAAATGATCGAAGTTCAAGGCAAGGCCTTGCAGGTGCAACTCAACAACGTCACT
>JAQGPI010000387.1 GCA_028293175.1 Verrucomicrobiaceae bacterium
AGCCGCATCCCGAAGTCTTCCTCAAAGGCGCACAAAAGCTGAATCGCCAGCCCGCGCGCTGCGTGGTCTTTGAAGACGCTTACGTTGGTATCGAAGCTGGCAATGCCGGTGGCATGAAAGTCGTCGCGCTCGCTACGACCCACCCGATTGAGACCCTGACTCAGGCAGATATCGCCCTGCATGATTTGGTAGGTGTCGATCCCCTGGAATTAGTGAAAAGGTTGGGGCTTTAGCGTCTATCGCCAGAAGTTTTGATGAGTTGTTGATTTCGTTACCGTCCCGCGTTTGACTCACTGCCCGCATGAATGACTCGCTCAAGGTTCTAAGTGGCGCCGCCCACCCCACATTGGCCAACGCCATCTGCCATCACCTGGGCCTGCCGCCTTGCTCGCAGACGCTCAATACGTTTCCAGACGGTGAGACCTTCGTGCAGATCCATGAGAACATCCGTGGCCGCGACGTTTACATCGTGCAGCCCACCTGCCCGCCCACGAACCAGAATTTAATGGAACTGCTCATCATGGTAGATGCCGTGCGTCGTGCCAGCGCTGACCGCATCACCGCCGTGCTGCCGTTCTTTGGCTATGCGCGCCAGGACCGTAAAGATCGCCCTCGCGTGCCAATCACGGCCAAGCTGGTGGCCAACCTGATGGTGGCCGCAGGCGTGAACCGCGTGCTGACGATGGACCTGCACGCCGGGCAGATTCAGGGCTTCTTCGACATCCCTGTTGACCACCTTTATGCCGCGCCGATCCTGGTGAAGGCCGTGAAGGAACGGGTGGGGGATGATCTCGTCGTTGTCTCGCCAGACGTGGGCGGCATCAAGATGACGCACGCTTTTGCCAAGGCTTTCAATGCACCCATGGCCATCGTGGCCAAGAATCGCGTGAGCGCCGAAGAAGTGCAGGCGCTGAGCGTGATCGGCGAAGTGGAAGGTCGCAATGTGCTGCTCGTGGATGACCTCACTGAGACCGCCGGCACCCTCACCGCCGCCGCCGGCTTGCTGCAAAAGCATGGCGCAAAAAATATTTACGCAGCGGTTTCCCACGGCGTGCTGGGTGAAAAAGGCCGCGAACGCCTCAAAAACTCGCCCATCATCGAATTATTTGCCACCAACAGCGTGCCTCAGGCCCACGGTGAGAAGGTCACTACCCTGGATATTTCCCCGCTTTTGAGCGAGGCAATCCGTCGAATCCACTCTGATGAGTCAGTGACTTCACTGTTTGACATCCGGAGCTAGGGTGCTAGCCTGCGGCCCTTTTTTCCGGAAAATCACCCCAACGGCCATGGCTAACATCATCGACATCCCAGCAACCAAGCGTAGCGAAACCGGCACAGGCCGCGTGAACCGTTTCCGCAAATCAGGCAACATCCCAGCGGTGCTTTACGGCAAGAAGGTGGAAACTTCCAACCTCACCGTCGATGCCAAGTCCTTCACCAAGATCATCAACAGCAGCGCCTCGGACAACATCCTGGTGAACCTGAAGGTGGATGGTGCCGAGCAGCTCGCCCTAGTTCAGGAAGTGCAGCATGACCACCTCAAGGGCGGTATCCTCCACGTTGATTTTCATGCCATCGACATGAATGAAGAAATTCACGCTGCCGTGCCTGTGGAAACCACCGGTGAGCCTATCGGTGCCAAGATGGGCGGCCAGCTTGAAATCCTCCTCCACACCCTGGAAGTGCGCTGTTTGCCGAAGGATCTGCCTGAGAAGATCACCGTCGACGTCAGCCATCTGAACATCGAAGACGCCGTGCATGTGCGCGATCTCGTCCTACCTGCTGGCGTGAGCCTGAAGCTGGACGGCGACGTCGTTGTCGTCATCTTGGAAGAGCCGAAGGAAGTGGAAGCCGCTCCTACGCCTACTCCAGCTGAAGCCAAGGCCGCCGCCGGTAAGGCTGCCGCCCCTGCCAAAGGCGCCGCTGCTCCCGCTGCTGCTGCCAAGCCTGCTGCCAAGAAGTAAGACTTTTGGCGTTCCTGACCGCACCTTGATGACGTGGAATCTCCTGGCGACAGCCTCAGCATTCCACGTCTAATCGTGGGTCTTGGCAATCCAGGAGAAAGCTATCGCGACACCCGGCATAACGTTGGCTATATGGTTCTCGATGAAGTGGCCCGGCGCATGAGTACGACCTTCCAGCATGAAAAGCGCTGGAATTGCATGCTCGCACGCTCTGGTGCCACTTGGTTGCTGAAGCCCCTGACGTTCATGAATCTCAGTGGCGAAGCAGTGGCCGGTGTCGCCCACTTCTATAAACTCAAGCCAGCGGAAACGCTGGTGACCTTTGATGATGTGGACATGCCTATCGGCTCTGTGCGTCTACGCCCTTCGGGCTCTGCTGGTGGGCACAACGGCATGCGCTCCATCATTTCACTGCTCGGCACAAATGAGTTTCCCCGTCTGAAGCTGGGCATCGCTGCTGAAGGTGGCCGCCCGGCAGGAGACAAGCTTTCCGGCCATGTGCTGGGACGTTTTAGCGAAGACGAACGCGCTGGCATTTTGCAGGCCGTTGACCGGGCGGCAGATGCCGTCGCGCTCGCCCTCCGCTCAGGCATTGATGCCGCCATGAACCTTTTCAATCGCAAGTAACACAACCTCAACCACCCCTCCAATCGCTATGAAGAAATATGAAGCCATGATCGTCCTTGATACCAAGGGCAAAGACGAGTCCATCGAATCCCTCGTCAAGACCGTGGGCTCCGAGATCGAGAAAGTCGGCGGCAAGCTTGACCAGATCGACCAGATTGGTAAGCGCAAGTTCCCTTACAGTCCCCGCCACGTCGAGTCCGGCTACTTCGTGAACTTCTTCTTCCAGGCTGCTCCTGCCGCCCTGGATGCCTTGCGTTCCAAGCTGCAGCTCAACGAAAACATCTATCAGCAGTACTACCAGATCCGCGCGTAGAACTGCCGTCTGAGACTTTGTTTTCAGCCAACCCCGGACAAACCCGTCCGGGGCGCTTTGTTTTCCAGTCGCCAAGTCCTCCTATCGTAGCTAAGGTGAAATTGTTATGGCCTCACTAAACAAAGTTATGTTGATCGGCAACCTCACGAGGGAGCCTGAAGTTCGCTACACGCCCAAGGGCAGCGCCGTCTGTGATCTGGGAATCGCAGTCAATCGCACCTATGTGACCGATTCTGGAGAGAAAATGCAGGAGACCACCTATGTGGACGTAGTCGTCTGGTCGCGTCTGGCCGAGATCGCCGCGCAGTACCTGCACAAAGGCAGCCCGGTGTTTATTGAAGGCCGCTTGCAGATGGACACGTGGGAGGACAAGGCCACGATGCAGAAGCGCACCAAGCTGCGCGTGGTGGCTGACAATCTTCAGTTCCTTGGCCGTCGGGAAGGGGGCGACGAAGGCGGTGGCGGCTTCCAGCCTGAGTCTGCACCCATGCAGCAGCAAGCCCCGCGGCCTGCCGCACGCCCCAATGTCCGCCCTGCGGGTGGTGGTGGGAACTACGGTGGTGGAGGCGGTGGCGGAAACAACTACCCCCAGCGCCAGGGTGGGGGACAGCCGGCCCAGCAGCGTCCGCACTCTGCGGACGACTTTGGCGACGGCCCAATCACCGAGGGGCTGGATGACGATGAGATCCCATTTTAGCATTTAATGAAAAGGCCGGGCGCAAGTCCGGCCTTTTTGTTGCGAGCAATGGCATGCACGCGCCGTTGATGTGCGGCATGAACGCGGTCCTTCGGCTCCTTCTCACTTTTTTGCTCCTCCCTGTGGTTTTGCAGGCTGCGGACGGCAAGCCGAATATCGTATTCATCCTCATTGATGACTTGGGCTGGGCCGATGTCGGCTTCCATGGTGGTAAAGTGCCCACACCTCACCTCGACAAGTTGGTGCATGAAGGTGTGGAGCTCACTCATCATTATGTGGCGCCGGTGTGCAGTCCTACCCGCTCCTCTTTGCTCAGTGGCCGCTACTGGAGCCGCTTCGGCGTCACCGCACCGCAGGCGGAACGAGCCTTTCCATGGGAGACGGTTACCCTGCCACGCGCCTTAAAGACCATTGGTTACGAGTCCGCGCTCACTGGTAAGTGGCACCTGGGGTCCAAGCCCGAGTGGGGTCCGCTCAAGTTTGGTTTC